>CALMBS010000221.1 GCA_937860285.1 uncultured Chloroflexota bacterium | reverse complement strand
GATCAGGAGGTTAGCTGTGGCCAAACCTAAGATTGCTACCGCATGGCTGGCCGGTTGTGCCGGATGTCACATGTCCTTCCTGGACATAGACGAGAAGATCCTGGACGTGGTCAAGCTGGTGGACATCACCGCCAGTCCGATCACTGACTTCAAGGAGTTCGAGCAGGTGGACGTCGGCATCATCGAAGGCGCCGTCAACACTACCAAGGACGAGGCGGTGCTGCGGGACCTGCGGGCCCACTGCAAGATACTGATGGCCTGGGGCGACTGCGCCTGCTATGGGGGCATAGTGGCGGCGCGCAACCCCGTTGACAAGGTCGAGTGCCTGCGGAGGGCCTATGTTGAGACAGAAAGCACGGTTCACGGCAAGATCCCATCTTCTGATGAGATCCCCCGTCTGCTGGACACGGTCAAGCCGGCCAATCATGTGGTGAAGGTGGACTGCTTCGTGCCCGGATGCCCGCCGGATGCCGCACACATCTACTATGCCCTGGTGGAGCTCCTGAACGGCAGGATCCCGGTCTTGCCGGCGACCATGATGCGCTTTGACTGATGACTGACGTTGCGTGGAGGCAGGTGAAATGACCAGAAAGATCGAGATCGAGCCGGTAACCAGGATAGAAGGCCATGGCAAGGTTACCCTGCACCTGGGCGACGACGGCCGGGTGACCGAGGCCAGGTTCAACATCGTCGAGTTCAGGGGACTGGAGAAGGCCTGCGAAGGGCGCCTGTTCTGGGAGATGCCCCTCTTCGTCGCCCGGTCCTGCGGCATCTGCCCGGTCAGCCATCACCTGGCCGGCGCCAAGGCTGGCGACGCCATCATGGGGGTGCAGATACCCCCCACGGCGAAGAAGCTGCGCGAGCTGATGCATATGGGCCAGTTCCTGCAGTCCCACGCCCTGCACTTCTTCCACCTGGCCAGCCCGGACCTGCTCCTGGGATTCGACGCCGACCCGGCCAAGCGCAACGTGGTGGGCCTGATCGCCGAGAAGCCCGACATTGCGGTGAAGGGCGTGATGGTGCGCAAGCTGGGCCAGGAGATCATCCGCATGCTGGGCACCAAGAGCGTGCATCCCGTTTTCGCCATCCCCGGCGGCGTCAACCGGGCCCTGACCGAGGAGCAGCGGGAGGAGATACTCAAGCGTATCGATGCCGCCATCGCCGACGTCCAGGTGGGCGTCGCCATTATCCGGGAGTACCTGGAGAAGAACCGGGAAGAGGCCGAAGGCTTCGCGTCCTTCCCCTCCGGCTACCTTGGCCTGACCGACGAGGACGGCAACCTGGACCTCTATGACGGCACCCTGAGGATGAGAAACGACAAGGGGGCCATCCTCGAGGACAAGGTGGACCCCAAGGACTATCTCTCCATCATCGAGGAGCGCGTCGAGGACTGGACCTACCTCAAGTTCCCGTACTACAAGAAGCCGGGCTGCCCGGACGGGGGCATGTACCGCGTCGGTCCCCTGGGCAGGCTGAACGTGGTCGACCGCATAACGACGCCACTGGCCGGCAAGGAGTTCAAGGAGTTCAAGAAGCTGTCCAACACCGGAATCGTGGAGGGGTCCCTGTACTTCCACTACGCCCGGATGATCGAGTGCCTGTACTCGGCCGAACGCATCAAGGTGCTGGCCGAAGACGACCAGATCTGCTCCACGGAGATCTACGCCGGGACCGGCAAGATCAACGAGGAGGGCGTGGGTGTTCTGGAGGCCCCCAGGGGGACGCTCTTCCACCACTACTGGGTGGACAAGAACGGCATGGTCAGGAAGGCGAACCTCATTGTGGCCACCGGCAACAACAACGCCGCCATGAACCGCGCTGTGTACGAGGTGGCCCGCAAGTACGTTGACGGCAACAAGCTCACCGAAGGCATGCTGAACCGGGTCGAGGCGGCCATCCGCTGCTACGATCCGTGCCTGTCCTGCTCCACGCACGCCCTGGGCCAGATGCCGCTCGTAGTCCAGCTCATCTCTTCGGCCGGCGAGATACTGGACACGGCGAGGACGGCATAGCCGTGTCCGGTCCACGCAGCCCAAGGCCGTTGAGACAACGATCCTCGCCGGCGACAACAACGTTGACAGCCTCAGAACCTCTTTCGTACAATGGATATGTTGCGGTGGATGGCGATCCGGAGCCGCCGGTATCGGCAAAGGTGAGTCCCTGGGTTAGTCGGGTGGAATTTGACACCAGAGAGCAACCTTGAACGAGACAGCAGCGGACAAACCAAACAGCCCTGAGCCCAAGAGGTCCAATGGCTTCAAGATAAGCCGGCGGGCCTTTCTTGGTGTTTCCGGGGCGGCGGCGGCCGTCCTGGCCGTGGTCCTGGCGCTGAAACGCCCCAAGTTCGGCCCCGACCAGGGCTTCGAGACCCAGGAGACCAACGGCCTGGCCAGGGACGAGAACGGACTGCCGGCTGAAGTACTGATTCCCACATCCTGTCTCAACTGCCCGACCCGCTGCGCCGTCCGCGTGCGCAGGGTGGAGACGACCCTGGGTAAGACCAAGGTCGTGCGCATCTTCGGCAATCCCGCCTCGACCTATTCCGACGGCAGGTGCTGCTCCCGGTCTCACGTAGGCCTGCAGGTACTGTACAATGCCGGCCGGTTCTCCATGCCGCTGCGAAGAAGAGCGGACGTCGAAAAGGGCCGGGCGGTCAGCTACGAGAACGACTTCGAGGAAATCGGCTGGGATGAAGCCCTGCAGGAAGTAGCCGGCCACATCCAGGGCACCACTCCGGACAGGCTCCTCATCCTGGAGGGACTGAATACCACCAGCAACGAAGACCTCATCCATCAGTTCGCTCTCGCCTGCGGGACCCCCAACCTCTTCAAGGAGGAAGGGCTGGAGACAGACGCCGACCGCCGGGGGAAGATGCTGGCAGACGGGCTGGGCAACAGCGGCTATGAGCTGGTCTCCGAGGACGGCACCTCGGCCAAGTACATCATCTCCTTCAGTTCCGGCATCGTGGAGTCCGAAAGGCCGCTGGCCCGCAACCTGCGCCTCTGGGGCAAGATGCGCCGGGAGCTGCCCAATAGGACCAAGGTGGTCTCTTTCGATCCCCGGCACTCCGTGACCGCATCCAGGGCCGACGAATGGCACCCGATCAATCCCGGTTCGGAGGGCGCCCTGGCCATGGCCATCGCCCACGTCATCATCGCCGAAGGCCTCTACGACGCGGACTTCATCGCCAATCACGCCGAGGGGTTCGAGGCCTTCAGAACGGTGGCCCTCGCCCATCAGTTCAGCCCGGAGAGCGTCTCCGAGGCCTGCGGCGTCGACGCTGAAACCATCACCAAGGTGGCCAGGGAATTCGCCCAGGCCAGGCCCGCTGTCGCCTGGAGCGGAGAGGCGGCCACCGGCTGGGCCTACGGCACCTTCGCCAGCCACGCCATATACTGCCTGAATGCGCTGGCGGGCAGCATCGATGTCCCGGGCGGCATAGTCTACCAGCAGTACCCGCCATACGCGCCTATGCCCGCCCTGCCCGTTTCCCAGACAGGCATCACCTACTACGACATGGACCAGGCGGCGGGCGGCATGGCTACCGCCATCGGTTTCAACAGCAATCTCATCATGTCCGTCCCGGAGAGCGGCGAGGGCGCCAAGTGGGACCAGAGGCTCAAGGACCTCTACTATGTCCACGTCGGCCCAGCCAGGAGCGAGATGGCGGCCTACGCCGATATCATCCTTCCCACCTGCACCTACCTTGAGGACTGGGGCTACGAGAGCGCCATCCCCGGGTCGGGATATGCCGAGGCCAGAATCAAGCAGCCGGTGATCGATCCCCGGGATGAGTCCCGGCCGCCGGCCAGGGTGATCTTCGATATCGCCACCCTGCTGGGCCAGGCAGCCGCGTTTGTGCCGCCGTCCAGCGGCGTCACCGGCGACTCCCAGTCATTCCCGGAGCAGTTCGCGGCGTACCGCACCAGCCCCTTCATCGCCTGGGACGATTTCAAGAGAGTCGGCGTTTGGAAGGGCGGCGCCTACTCGTATCGCAGCTACGCGTTCGGCAACTTCAGGTTCCACTCGGAAGGCCTGGAGCGGGTGCGCAACGTCGACCTGCC
Source organism: uncultured Chloroflexota bacterium (assembly GCA_937860285.1). Taxonomy (GTDB): domain Bacteria; phylum Chloroflexota; class Dehalococcoidia; order UBA2247; family RBG-13-53-26; genus JAFGCL01. The sequence goes on along the minus strand of CALMBS010000221.1, from coordinate 6,292 downwards.
CAGGGAAGAGGCCCCGTACGGGCTGGAGCTGGCCATCTACCGGCCGGTCCTGGAGATCAGGGGCGGCAGCCAGAACTTCCCTTGGGCCCAGGAGATGTATCTGGTAATGCACGGACGGGGCTGGAAGAACCTCGTGGAGCTGAACCGCGAGACCGCCCACCGCCTCGGTATCGGTGAAGGGGATGAGGTTATCGTGGAGTCCGCCTTCGGCGAGATCGAAGGTGAAGCCGCGGTCATCGAAGGGATGCGGCCCGGCGTGGTAGCCATAGCCACCGGGCAGGGGCACTTCGCCTCCGGCGAGTTCGCCGATGACATCGGCTGCAACCCCATGGAGGTCATGGGCACTGAGTACGACGAAGAGAGCGGTCAACCCACTCTCTTCAGCACCAGGGTAGGTATCCGCAAGGCATGAGGCAGTAATGGCAAACTGGGGAATGGTCATTGATCTCGACAAGTGTGTGGGCTGTCAGGCCTGCTCCCTGGCCTGCAAGGCCGAGAACAACGTGCCCCACGGCACACCGTACGAGCATGACAGGCACCACGACATGTACTGGCACAAGGTCATCGCCGCCCACGAGGGTGAGTACCCCGCGGTGAACACCCAGATAATCCCCATGCCCTGCATGCACTGCTCCAGCCCTCCCTGCGTCAACGTCTGCCCCTCCAAGGCCACCTTCAAGCGGGGGGATGGCATCGTGGTCCAGAACTTCCGCCGCTGCCTGGGCTGCCGGTACTGCATCGTCGCCTGCCCCTACGGGGCCAGGAACTTCAACTTCAAGGACCAGCAGGACGAGGAGTACCAGCGGCCAGACCTGCCCCCGGACCTGGCAGCGGAGGTAGGCGGGCTCAAGTACGGCGCCGAAATCGGCCCTTGGCCGTACCCGCACCGGACCCGCGGCGTCGTAGAGAAGTGCACGTACTGCTTCCACAGAATAGACGAGGCTCTGCTGCGGATCGAGAACGGCGCCGACATCAAGATAGGCGTGGACGTCGTGCCAGCCTGTGTCGAGGCCTGTCCGACAGAAGCCCGCTTCTTCGGGGACCTTGACGATCCGGAGAGCACGGTCTCCAGGCTGCTGGCCTCGCGGACCTACATCAAGCTCCGAGAGGACATGCTCACCAATCCCAAGACCATCTACCTCCCGAGGTAAGGAGACTCAATGCAACTGGACTTCGCGGCCATCAAGGGAGACTCTAGGAACTATAAGATCCTGGTGGGCGTTCTGGCTGCAGTGGTGATCGCCGGATTGGCCGCCTACGGGGTGGCCTACATGTACGGCTTCCGCCTCTGGGGCGTCAACAACTACGTCACCTGGGGACAGTTGATCACCGTCGACTTCTTCTTCATCGGTCTCAGCGCCGGCTCCCTGGTGGTCTCCTCGCTGGTGTATGTCTTCGGGCAGGAGCGCTACAAGCCCATTGGCCGGATAGCGGTCCTCATGGGGTTGCTGCTCATGATCAGTGCCATGCTGACCGTGCTCACCGACCTGGGCCGCCCCGAGAAGTTCTGGCGGCTCTTCATGTACTTCTACCTGAGCAACATGAAGTCCATGTTCGGCATCAACGGCATCTTCTACGCGGGCTACATCCTGCTCCTCGGCACCTACCTCGTGGCTGCGCTCTCGGGCAGCAAGCTGACCAAGTTCATCGCCCCGGTGGCCGTCCTCTGGGCCATGCTGGTGCACATGGGCACCGGGGCCATCGTCGGCTTCATCGAGACCAGGCACGTCATGTACTCGCCCCTGAAACCCATCGAGTTCATCTCCGCAGCCTTCGCCTCAGGACTGGCGCTGGTCATGCTTTTGTCGTACCTCACCCTGAAGTTCAGCAAACGCCCCCTGGACAAGGACATGTTTGTCTCCCTGGGCAAGTTCCTGGTGGTCCTGATACTCGTCCTGATGGTCCTGGTGGCCGTCGACAAGCTCACCCATTTCTACCCGCCGAAGCGCGAGGCGGTGATGTTCCTCATCTCCGGCCCCTGGGCGTGGATCTTCTGGCTGCAGGTGGTCCTGGGCTATTTCATCCCGCTGGCCATACTGTGCAACCCCTGGCTGCGCAAGAAGGTGAACTGGGTCATTGCGGCCTGCGCCATCTGCGTAGTCGGCATCTTTTTCGAGCGCGCCGCCATAATCTTCCCCGGCCTCTCCCAGCCCCTCGAGTACTATCCCGGAGAGATCGCCGGCATCTGGGGCGCCCGGGGCGGCTTCCTCATCATGCCCGCGGAGACTCTTCAGACACTGGGAATCGTGGCCGTCCTGGGATTGGTCTTCGTTCTGGGCCTGAAGTACATGGACCTGCTGCCGGCGCCCGCCGCCGCTGAGCATGCCGAGGGCGAAGCGTCGGAACAGGCCACTCCGGCCGCAGAGGGAGGCCAGGCGTAGCCATGGCCAACATGCCAGGGGGTGGCGTCTTCCTTTGCCGCTGCAATGGCAGAGTGACTTCCCGGCTGTCGCTGGAAGCGGTCCGCTCATGGCTGCAGGAGATGCATCCCGGCATCAGCGTGGTCATCGGAGACAACCTCTGCCAGTCCCATACCATGTCGCAGGTCATCCAGGAGAACCAGGTCCTTCCGGCGGTGGTGGCCGGATGCTCCCACCTCAACTCCGAAATTGGCCTGTGGCGGGAACCGGACAAGGGACCCTTTGACCCCAATTCCATTGGCACCGTGGACCTGGTCCGCGAAGTCGTCTCAGCCTGCGACGATGCCGACCTCAACAGGAGGGTCAGGGTCCTTCTCTGGGCCCAGGTCAAGCGCCAGCAGAAGTTCTCGGGCGTGCCGGCTTCGGCCCGCACGGTTCGCTTCGGCAGGGCCCAGGGTGAGATCAGCCGCCGCGACCTCTTTGGGTCTTTCTTGCCGAAGTACCGCGTCATCCCGTATGTCGAACCGGCCCTGTGCCTGGGCGAGAAGTGCCGGATATGCCGGGCCGGCTGCGACTCCAGGGCCATCTCCGTGCAGGCCGAAGCCATCAAGATCGAGGCCTCCGACTGCAGAGGGTGCGGGGTTTGCACCACGCTCTGCCCCAGGCAGGCCATCATCTATCCCAACTTCTCGCCGGACCAGCTGGAGGCAGAGATCGAGGGACTGCTGCTTGACTGCGCGGGCCAGCCCTGGCGGCGGTCCATCGCTTTCGTCTGCCGCAGCAGCCGGCACCCCGAGTTCGATGCCAGCGTGCTCCCGGTGAGTGTGCCCTGCCTGGGGATGGTTTCCCCGGGGCTCATCCTTCGGGCCCTCGACCGCGGAGCCCAAGGGATCATGCTGATTTCCAGCAATGACAGCTGCCAGATGAAGCTGGACTGCTCCAACTGGAAGGGGACAGTCCAATTCGTGCAGCGGCTGCTCCACCACTGGGGGCTGGAGTCCGAGCGGGTGACGGCCCTCGACGAGCGGGACCTGGCCCGCCAGCTGGCCCCGTCCAGTGACACGATAGCGCGGTTGGCGCCCATGTCCTTCACCGCATCGCAGTCCACGGCCCTCCCCGACAAGGCCCTCGGGTTGCCGGCCGCCATACTGGCCATGTCAGAGAAGCTCGGCGCCAAGGCCACCGGCGAGATCGCCGCGGGGACGGTACCCTTCGGGAAGATCGTGCTGGATGCGGCCAGGTGCACCGGCTGCGGCGTCTGCGCGGCCCAGTGTCCCACCAACGCCCTGGCTGATCTCAAGGTCGATGGCTCGTGCCAGCTGGTGTTCCGCCAGGAATCGTGCGTCGGCTGCGGCCAGTGCGTCGACTGCTGCCCGGAGAGATGCCTGCAGATGGTCAAAGTCCTCGATGTCGGCAAGCTCAGCCGCGAGCCGCAGCTGGTCTTCCAGGGCGACTTCGCCCACTGCAGTGTGTGCGGCACGCCCTTTGCCCCCAGGGCTATGGTGGAATCGGTCCGCGCCCGCCTGGGGACCACCGGACAGGCTGCCCTGAGACTCGAGATGTGCCCCAAGTGCAGAATGAAGGGAAAGGTCCGCCCCACCAAGAGCGGCGCGGGAGTGTAGTCAGATGGATCAGTTCCTGAGAGTGGTGGCCGTCCTCCTCGAGGTATCGGTCCTGGGCGTGATGATCTTCTGCTTGGTCTGGGGACTGAAGCTCCTGCTGGAGGACCTGGGGCTCAACAAGAAGTACAACAAGGTCATCGTGATGGCGCTGGCGGTGGTCTGGTTCATATGCGTCATCTTCTTCACCCTCCACCTGTCGGCGTTCTATCCCCACTACGTCGGTGCATGATGGCAAGACGATCTTTTGATGAGAGACACTCGGGCAGCGGTCCGATGATCAGGAGGACCTCGTAGGACCTATGGACACTACTTTCTGGGGAGGCTCACAGGAATACGGCCAGCTCTGGTACATCCAGAACATCTTTGCGCCGGTCATCATCGGCTTCCTTATCTTCAGCACGGTCCTGATGGCCCTGTTCATCTATGCCTTCGCCCGCCGCGTTTTCATGTGGATGCGCGGGGCCAAGGAATCCCGCAAGGCCCGTTTCGGGACCATGCTGGGGGTGGTCATCGGGTACACCCGCATGATGAGCGAAGCCTACCCCGGGTGGATGCACTTCCTGATCCTCTGGGGCACAGTCATGTTCGTGACAGGCAAGATCATCCGCCTGTTCTCTTACACGGTGACCATCCCGAACCCGCCGCAGACCATCTTCCTGGCGGCTTCCTTCATCTCCGAGATCGGTGCGGGCCTCATTATCATCGGCGGCCTCCTCGCCATTATCCGGCGCTACTTCATCAGGCCGTCCCGCCTGGACACCAAGTTCGACGACTCCCTGGTCTTCCTGTTCGTGTTCATCATCCTCATCAGCGGCTTCATGATCAAGGGCTACCGCATAGCCATATCCGAGGTCCCTCTCAGCGGATTCGGATTCGGCGAAGCCGACGGGTGGTGGTGGTCGCCCATCGGCTACTGGTTCTCCAAGATCTTCATGGCCTTCCCCGCCAACTACCGGAACGAGATCCTGACTTGGCACAGGGTGGTGATCCATACCTTCATCGCCTTCGTCTTCCTGGCCCTGATACTGCTCTACCGCTCCCGGCTGCACCACATCCTGCTGGTGCCACTCAACGTCCTCTTCCGCTCGTCCAAACCCAAGGGCGCCCTGACGCCCATCAACCTGGAGACAGCGGAGAGCTATGGCGCCTCCAAGATCGAGAACTTCACCTGGAAGCAGCTCCTCGACCTGGATGCCTGCACCCGCTGCGGGCGCTGCCAGGACAACTGCCCGGCCCACCTCAGCGGCAAGGCCCTTTCGCCGAAGAAGCTGATCCAGGACCTGAAGACCCACATGAACGAGGTCTATTCCATCCCCTTCTGGCCCAGGGGGAAGGACCCGCGGCCGGACATGATAAACGATGCAGTGACCCAGGAAGCAGTGTGGGATTGCACCACCTGCCGGGCCTGCATGGAGGCCTGCCCGGTCTACATTGAGCACATCGACAAGGTGGTCGACATGCGCCGCAACCTGGCCCTGGAGAGGGCTGAGTTCCCCGAGTCCGCGCAGGGCGCCCTGCAGAGCCTCGGCACCCGCGGGCATCCCTGGCGCGGCACCACGGCCACCAGGACGGACTGGATTTCGGGGCTCAACGTGAAGGTGCTGGCCGAGAACCAGGATATCGACGTCCTGTACTGGGTGGGCTGCACCGCCTCCCTGGAGGACCGCAACATCAAGGTGGCCATCGCCACCGCCAAGGTGCTGCAGGCCGCCGGCATCAACTTCGGAGTCCTGGGTGTGGAGGAGGGCTGCTGTGGTGATCCGGCCCGCCGCATGGGAGACGAGTACCTCTTCCAAACGCTGGCCGCCAAGAACATCGAGACCATGAAGAACTACAAGGTCAAGAAGGTCGTGGCCAGCTGTCCTCACTGCTTCAACATGCTCAAGAACGAGTATCCGCAGTTCGGCGGCGATTTCGAGGTCATCCATCACTCCCAGTTCATCGTGGACCTCATGGCCCAGGGCAAGCTCGCCATGGGCAACGTCCCCGAAATGACGGTGGCCTATCACGACTCCTGCTACCTCGGCCGCCACAACGACATCTACAAGCAGCCGCGAAAGGTCCTGGATTCCATAGGCGGCATAAAGCGGGTGGAGCTGGAACGGCACGGCAACCGGGGCTTCTGCTGCGGCGGCGGCGGCGGTCACATGTGGATGGAGGATGCAGCCGAGAAACGGCTGAACATCCGCCGCATGCAGGAAGTCATAGATGCCAAGGCTACCTGCGTGGCCACCGGTTGTCCCTGGTGTCTCTCGATGTTCGAGGACGGCATAAAGGCCAAGCAGGTCGAAGAGACCGTCAAGGCCATGG
>CALMBS010000220.1 GCA_937860285.1 uncultured Chloroflexota bacterium | reverse complement strand
GAGCAAGGCGGGCCAGAAGGGGCAGCGGCTCTACGCCCTGCTCACCGAGGGCCCCTAGAGGCAATACTGTTCACTTAAGTATCCTGACGGTTCTCTTGTTGCGGTTGCACGGCCATCCGCCAGACCGGAGCCTGGTGGGGAAGTTGCTCATCTTGCGCTTGACGCAACGCGGATTCCGCCTGCCGCGGCTGGAGACAACGCGCTCTTGCAGTATCTCAGTGAGTATGGCCTCATGAAGCGCTCTCCGGAGCCGAGGGGGAAAAAGCCCGGGGGTCGGCTGTTCTCCGTCTCAGCACGCGCACGGCGTGCACGAATGACAGACTGTCCGGGTCAATGCGCTCCCTCAGGGCCGCCTCATGCATCAGTCCCCGCACTGCGAAATGGGTCATCATCAGGCCGTAGAATTCCTGCCTGACCAGATCGGGCGTCTTGCTCCGCAGCTGTATGCGGGAGCCCCGCAGGTGGGTCTTGAGCTCATCGAGGGCCGTTTCGATCTCCCAGCGCTGGCAGTAGAGCGCCGCCAGCTCTTCAGCGGGAGCGGCCCCGGTATCCAGGATGGAGGTCACCAGACGATAGACCTCCGCGGAACCGCTATTCTCCAGGACATACTCGATGACCCTCACATCAACGCTGTCCGCGTCTATGCGGTGCTTCTGCCGGTAGCTGTAGATGCGACTCAAGTACGAGCCATCAGGGAGGCGCTGGAGGCAGGGCAGCTTCGCATTGCGGCGCACCCGCCACAGCAGCTCCGCCCCTGTGCCCCGGGCCTTCTGCCACAGCTCAAACCCGAAGAAATAGCGGTCGGCCAGGCAGAGCATCCCCGCCTCAAGATGGGATACTGTCTCTCTGGCCAACGCCGCCTCTGCCGTGCGAAAGCCAGCAAGCTGCGTTCCGAAGAGGACATGGGTCCCGTTCTCCACCAGGGAGACGAAGCGCACCTGGGGGTAGCTACTCCGACCCCGGCTGGCCCCAGGCCGCCCGAAGGCAGCCTCGTTGTCTCGATTGTCAGCCGTCTCCATGGTGCTGCCGTCGAGGCTAACCACGCGCCACCGGCGATACCAGGCGCCCTTCGTATCCCGGCTCGCTATGGGTCTGACCAGTGCATCATGCAGCTCCTTGACCGGATGGGAGCCCAACCGTGTTCTGGCCTGGGAGATCCCGGACTTGCCGGTCACCTTGACCGCGGTGCCGGGGGACGAGAGCCAATCGATGCCGGCCAGCAGGCAACGCAGCACCTCCCGATACGACACCTGCATGAACAACGCCAGGGCCAGCACATAGTACACCACCACGTGGGCCGGCAGGTCACGCTGTCTCCGGCTCTTCTTGCCCGTTTCCTCCAGTACCCGGTTCACCTTGTCCGGAGGAAAGGCCCTGGTGATGACTCCGATGCTGATGTAGTCAGTGATCCGCGATCCGTGGGAAAGGGCCGCAATCTTCCGCGCCATTCTGGTCACCTCCTGGCCTACAGGATACACCAAAATGGCTTAAGTGAACAGTATTGCGGCTAGCCCACCAGGACGGCATCCTTCTCATCATCACGGACCAGGCTGCCGGAGCCTGGGGCGCCGCCGGCATCCGGCGCGGGCTCCGGGGCAACGGATGGCTGCTGCTCCTGGCGCATTTTCCGTCTGTACCACCACAGGGTTGACCTATTGTTGAACAGCTGACTGGTTGACGACCGGCAGGTCAGGTAGGTAAACATATCTCTTGGGCCTCCACCACTTGAGGCTAGCACGGCCGGTTCACAATCGCGTCTCACCCTGACGCCCCGGGGTCACAAACCGCTTCCAGAGTCAGCCTGCAGAAGGAATGGCTGGTCGGGGATAGCGACCCAGCCGCAGAAAAGGACAGACCGGCCGGCTTGCGGTCTCTGCGCAAAAAGAAAGGGGCGGACAGAAACGTCCACCCTACTTCGGCCAGGCTGCCGTGGCCGGACTGCTGATACGGAACGTCAGCCGCGCTTGCCAGCTTCCTTGGCCAGCCAGTCCTTGGCTTGATCAACGGTGTCGAAATAGTGCGTTCCCGGTGTCAGGAACTGCGCCACCATCTTCGCCAGCTTCGACAGGCCCACTACAGCGCTGGGTGCATCCGGAAGGCCCAAGGTCTTGTTGGCCTCGGCTACCTCCTTCGCCTTGTCTTTGGTCTTCTGGGTCATGGACGTGTTTGAGAGATCGATCAGAGTGGGTGCATTGCATCGCTCTTTCAGGATTTCCTGCTTCAGCTCTTCAAAAGCGGCCACATACTCCGGCTCCGGCAGGCCTCTTCCATTGACAAACAGCATCTTCACTCCCTTGTGCTCTATCCACTGCACGTACTTGCCCATCCAGCGCCTCCTTCGAGCAGAATCCAGGTGACTTGGCGGCTGCGCGCTATTATACACTGCTCTGCCAATCGGCCCTTGCGGACCGGCTCGAAACCGTCCAGGCGCCCCTGCCTGAACCATACGTGGACCATGCCCTGCATTCCGAACCTGTCCTCACTTGTCTTCATCGCCCCAACGCCATTTCGTTGGCTCGCCCTTCCACCAACAAATGGTTATCAGCACCCCGGAAGCGATGACGCAGAGCCCGATGAACAACCAGATGTGCACCGTCGGGAGCCATATGGCGCCGACAGTCATCGCCACCAGGTACAGGACCATGGTCACCCATCCCGGCCACTTCATCGGGAGGCCCCAACCCCACCCATATCTCTTGGCGCTGAACCAGGCTTTGTCTTTGGGAAGCGACATGGATTCTCCTCCGGAGCTATGACGGTTGCCTGGCGATTGATTATAGCGTCCAGAAAAGGCATTGACGATCCCGCAGCCCAGGCGATAGTATTCAGCGACTGCCTGGTGGAGACTCCCGCCAAAGGGGGAGAACAAGTAGACGCCGCACAAGCGGAGAGTGGAGCAAGCATGCCTGAGAATGAGAAGAAGACCAGGGGAGTCTGCGCGTTCTGCGGCAAACCGATCTATCTGAGCCGCTATGACGTACTGACCCACAGGGAGCGGTGGGTCCACTTCGCCACCGCAGATGGCAAGCAGGCGGGCCATATCGCCAAGTTGAAGCACGACCAGGGGAATACCGGGACCTCGTAGGCGGCCGCTGCAACCGCCCGGGCTGAAGACGCTGGCTTGAGCCTCCGGATCGGCACTGGCGTGCCGTCGATCTGCGGCCCTAGCGGTGCCGCTCGTCCTCAGCGACCAGCCATTCCTTGCCCTCTTCCAGAGTAGAGCAGAAACGGGCATTCAGGCGCAGACGTGTCGCCATCAGCTGTGCCATTGTCTTCTGAAATCCGTCGCTCATCCCGACGCACGCCACGGGGGTGCCAGGTTTCTTCTTGGAGACGTCTACCACACCCTTGGCCTTCTGCAGTGTACCTTTGTCCATCTTGGCATTCGTGCCATCGATCAGAATCAAGCGGACGTCGCGTTCCTTCAAGAGCTCCTGCCTCATCTCCTCCCAGGCCACCATGCCGTCTGCGGCGCTCGTCTCCGCGGCATCCATGAACAGTATCTCCTTGTTCTTGTGCGTTATCCACTTCACGTACTTCATCGCCTGTCCCTCCATCGTCCTGCCAGGGGACCTGCTATTCTCTCACCGCGTAATCGCAGTCGCATCTCACAGACGACAGGTATCCTTTCAACTTCTTCACATTGTCCTTGATGACGAGGAGAGGGACCAGCCAGGCCACGACCTCGCCCTGCGGCAGCATGGGGACGAGACCCCATAAGCGGGGGCATCGGGGGGTGAAAGATCGGGGCCAGGGACAGCTTGAGGTTCTGCAACACCGGCTAGCGCTTCTGAAGCTTGTCAGCCTCTTTCACCAGCCACTCCTTGGCATCCTCAGCAGTATCAAAGAAGCCCGCGTGAACGTGCCTGGTCTTGGCAAAGACCTGTGCTGTTGATCGTGAGACACCGTCCAACCCAATGAACGCGACGCAGAAACGAGGGTCGCCCTTGACCATGTCGGCGACCTCTACCGCCTTCTTCACCGTGGCAGGTGTCATGGGCGCGTTCCGGGAATCGATCAGGGCCAACAGGCCGTCTCGTTCCTTGGCCAACACCTGTTTGGCATCCTCCCAGGCCTCAAGGCACGCCTTCTCGTCTTTATTGGCTGCATCCATGATCCATATCGGCTGGCCCTTGTAGGTTATCTGCTGCCCGTGTTTCACCTGCGCACCTCCTGGACCCTCGCTCGGGTGTTGGTTTGAGACAATCCTCGCCGGCATTATACCAGCCGGCGCAACGCGCCGCCGGGACGCGCCGCCAGCCCTGGCATCCGGCCACCATCCGAGGCTGAAGGGACAGAGCCGCGAAGCGAGCGGGGTGGACATTGCTGCCCACCCCGCCAGGCACGCTGTTGGCCGGAACCCTAGTGGCGCCCGGCTGCTTCACTGACCAGCCACTCCATGGCCTGGTCTACTGTATCGAAGTAGTGCATCTTCCCTCTCTGCAGGATCTCTGCTACCTTCTTCGCCACCGGAGTGAGACCAACCACCGCGGTGAACCCCTCCGGGATGCCGGCCGCGTTGAAGGCGGCCTCCACCTCCCTGGTCTTGTCGGTGGTCTTCCGGGTCGGAGACAGGTCCGTCTGGTCGATGAGAGTTGGGGGAAAGGAGCGCGCTTCCAGAACCTGCTGCCGCATCTCGTCCAGGGCGGCAAGATACTCCGATTCCGGCAGGCCCTTGCCGTCCACGAACAGTATCTTCACTCCCTTGTGTGTGATCCATCGCACGTGTCTGGCCATCCGGCGCCTCCTTCAAGCAGAGATCGGGTGGTCTATCGGCTGGGCGCAATTATACACTGCTCTGCCAAGCGATTGTAGCGTGAAGGACAGGATGGCACCAGGACCCCTGGAGGACCCGCTACCTGAGCCAGTCCACCACACGGGTGACTATCTGGCCGAACAGGGCATAGCCCAGCAGGGCGATGGCCGTCCACTTCACCGTCTTCCCCGCCCAGACCACACCCAGGAACTTCCATGCCGGAAAACGCGTGGCTCCCGCGGTAGCGCTGATCAGGCCGTAGAACGGATTGGGCACGGCGGCGGCCAGAAAGAGCGCGAATGCGCCTCTGGCGTGGACCCACCTCTGCAATCGGGGGTAGATGCCACGGGACTCCTTCCTCTGGGCTTCCAGGAACCGCTCTTTCAGGAAGAAGGCATGCCCGGTGCGTCCCGCGGTGTAGACAACGGCCTCGCCCATCGCCTCTCCGGCCCCGGCGGCCAGTCCCAGATAGAAGGGGTTCAGCCAGGCGCTGAAGCTGAGCATGACGCCCAGGCTGGGAACGAAGGTGATGACCGTGGCGGACCCCAGGAAGCTGATGAGGAAGGCCCCCGGGTAGCCGAACTCCCGGAACTCGTCCAGATACTCCTGGAGCAGGACGGCTGAACTGGCTATCATGGCCAGCACCAGGGCCGCCATCAGTACCCTGCGCCACGTGAGCCTCTTGGTTCCTGCGGCGGTGCTTCCGCTTCGTGTATGCATACTAGTCTGAGTTGTCATTCTTCATTGCCTGGCGGAAGATCATAGCACGGCCCGGGGATGACCGCCAAACAGAGCTACTGCGCGCCAAGGCCAAAACCGACAAGTCCCGGTGGCAGCCCGCAGGCGCTGGCAGCGCCGGGGGACGGGTTTGGCCGGTTCTGGGGGTCCGCTAGCGACCATTCCTTAATATCGCCCATGCTGCACAGCACAGGGCAACGCCGATGGTGATTGACACAGCGGAGAGCATCTGCAACGCTGTCTCCCCGCTGGAGAGTCCCCTGGGGAACTCCAGCCATCCGTAGAAGAGCATGGGTATACTTGCGACCACGGCCAGGATTCCCAGTACGCGCTTCACTGTTGCCCCCTGCTATCCTGTAGTCCTCTCGCAGTGTCCCACCCCGACCGCCGTGCCGTCTTGGGACCCTGGTCCCAATTTGGCAAACAGAGAAGGGCGGACATCTCTGCCCGCCCCCGCAACCACGGAATCAAGCTGCAGCCCTAGCGGCGCTTCTCGTCCTCCTTGACCAGCCAATCCTTGGCCTCTTCCATGTTGTTGGCCCAGTGCGTGCCTCGGGCGAAGAGCTGGGCCACCGACTTCTGCAGGCCGCTGAGGCCGAAGACAGCGCTGGCCTTGTCATGGTAGCCGGCTTCCTTGGTCCTGGCGGTGACCGCCTTCGCCCTGTCGACCATCTTGTTCGTCAGTTTCAGGCCGGTGACATCTATCAGCACCAGGACACCGCTCAGGTCTTTGAGGAGTTCAACCTCCATCTCGTCGAACGCAGCCAGGCACTCTGCCTCTGACGTCCTGGCGGCGTTGATGAAGAGTATGCGTTTCCCTTTGTGGGTGATGTACTGACCGTACTTGCCCATTTCAGCCTCCTCCCGTCGCGGTGTAGAGTGGCCACCCGGGACCACTCTCGGCGATAGTATACCAGCCGGGGCAATGGCCGCCAGGACACGCCGAAGGCCACCATCCATCGGTGACGCCGGTCTCGCGGCCCCTCAGGGACCGGGGAGGAAGTTGGCGCGAGGAACAGAATGGCGCCAAACAGACGGGCCACCAGCTGCATGGGCCCTACTTCACGGCGGAGTCAGAGCCGGACCCTCGGAGCATTACCCAGGCTAGAAAGAAAAGGAAGGCGCCGAAGCCCGCCGGGACCAGCCCGACGACTCCGATCACAATAGAGAGCCACCAGAGGTCAGGCTGATCCGAGATCACGCCCCAGCCAGCGCACATGACATAAAGACCCGCGGCGACCAGGGGAACGCCAATGACCAGGGCCAGGACTCCAAGCCAGCGCCTGACGGTGGCGTCATCAGGGCTGTTGGGCACTCTCACCCTGCACTCCCGGTACTGCCAGAGGGCCTGGCCTTCCAGCCTGAACCGATGACCGCGCCGGCAGCTATCAGGGCCAGTGCAAGGGGTATGCCGGCCAACATGAAGGGACAGGGCGCCAGAGCAGCCAAGATGGGGCACAAGATCAACGCCGCGAGCGCCACTTCAAGACTGGCATCGTTCAGCGCAGTCGAGAGCAGGAGGGTAGCAATCCCAAAGGCAACAGCACCCAGGTGCACGCCACCAATCAGAAGGCCTGCCAGACTGCCGGCGATTCTTGGCCAGACGGTCGAGACCCGCTTCGGCTTGCTTTCCACTACGACCGCCGGCCTGTCCATGGGACTCAGTATTCCACCCCACCCACCATGCTGTCTTGAGACCTTGGTCCCTGGTGGAGGGAATGCAACAGTCTCACCAGATCGGATACAGAGGGGTCAAGCTCAGGAGTCTCGCGAGGCAGAAGTGGCCGGGGACCGGGCGGTGAGGCGCTATTCGTCTGTGATCTTGACGCCAAACAGGCGACAGGTGGCTTGGTACATGTCCCTGTTCACAAAGAAGAAGAACCCGTTGTCCAACTCCAGCCAGCCGGCGAGCCGCTTCTCGTACTCCGTCACCGGGTACAGCGCTTTCTCCAGAAGTACAGGCTCCTCAGTATCCCAATCGCTGGATCCCCACCTTTCGATACGACTGGGATTGGGTGTGGCCCAACTCCTGATGCGACCGCCCACTTCATAGAGCCAGCTGGCTGGAGCGACAACATGGATGTCGCGGGTCCCGGGTCTGAGTCTGGGCCTGCAGACTCCCAGCTGCAGCTCAAGGTCACCCATCTTCTCCATGAAGTCCTTCCTTGGATCGTCCATGTCAACCTTGACCCTGGCCCCAACATAGTCGCCGGCCCGCCTCGCGATCCCCAGCAGAACAGACGGCACGGCCTCCTCGTATTCGGGCGTGCCCATGTCGTCAAACCGCCAGATGCCCTTCATGAGTCCCATTCCCTCAGCAGACAGCTCACCGTTCTTGATGCCGACCCCGAAAGCGATGTTCCCTGGCACCTGACCCGTGCTCGGCAGAAGCAGTCTCTGAACAAGGAAGCTATGGCGTCTCATGTTCTGTCCATGGGCAAGGGGTCGAGACCCAGTACCTCTGGATTGCTGGCCTCGACTACCAGTCTGGTGTATTCCTCATTCTCGAGGTCCACCACTACTGCGTCTTGCCCTCTCGTTACGTCCCAGAACTCCCTCCTGCCATCCTCAATGTACGTACCGGCTGTAACCAGCCCCGGTATGGAGGTCCCGGGCATTCTCCAGAATGGACGATCAATTCTACCGGTAGCATAGTCTACTGATCTGACGTTCTCCCTGTTGAAGCATACTGTGCTCCTCAGCGCGGCTATCTTGTGCCAGCCCAACACCGTGACCTTCACCGTCGAACCTTCAATCGCAAACGATACCACCTGCTACTCCTTCTGCTACTCCTTGTGCTACATGGCCTCAAGCCGGTCTTTCCGGGTCCGCCTTCTGTGTTCCCGGGAGTGACTCTTCCACCCGCCTGATGGATGCGGCCCACCATTTGCCCAGGATGGCGAGCGGAAAGATGATCAATGCCGCCCACCCCCAAGGGGTCTCAGCCAGAGATCCACCGATCAGCAGAAGCGGAGCTATTGCCAGATACACTAGTCCATATGTCCCTCCTTCTGCCCATTCAAAGCAAGAAACGACTCCCGCTATCATGCACACGCCCCCAACAGAGAGGGCAAAAAGGACTCCCAGAAACGCCTTGTCTCTCCTCTTGGACCAACGGACAACAGTGTCGGCTATCCAGAGTACGAAGAGGAACAGGGCGAACAGCGCAAGACAGATGAGACCTTCCGTTCTTTACCTCCCAAGGTGGCTACTTCGGCCAGGGCAGATTGAACCGAGTCATGCGCCTCTCTTCTCGGCGGTAGATTATAGCGAGAAGGACAGGATGGGGCCAATTGAGGCTGTCCGCGGGCTGAGGAGGGCACAGAGAGGTTCGGGAAAAGGAGAAGGGTGGACATCGCTGCCCACCCTTCAATGGAGCTAGAGCCT
>CALMBS010000219.1 GCA_937860285.1 uncultured Chloroflexota bacterium | reverse complement strand
GTCCGTCACCACCCCGACCGTGAAGAAAACGTCTTCTACCTCCTCCTCGGACCCCCCGCAGCCTATGATCAAGGGGTTCAACGCCAGCAGAAGCCCCAGGAATACCAGGGTGGCCATTCGGGCAACTCTCCGTGTCATGTGTATTGTCCCCCTTTCTATGATGCGGACGGCGACAGCGCCGTCCATGTCCCCCGCGGTCCCATCCGGCTCAGTCAGGCAGCATCCCCGTCAAGACCTGAGCCCTCTGCCCCCATTCTAGCCCAGGTCTGCAACCGGGTCTATCCCCGGCTTCCGCGGTCTCGTGCCGGATTCCGACCTGCCGCGGAAGGGGCAGTCAGGCGCCGCCACGTTTGGTCGCAAGCGATATTGACACCCCGGATGGCCTGCGTGCTATGATCGGCTAAGCTATACCGGCTCGCTGCCCGGAGCCGGGCGGGGCGGACGGAGGAGGTGGCGGCCATCCCCCATTTGCGGCGTCTTCGCCGGCCGTGATGGCCGCGGCCTCCGCTCCTGCCTGCCCCGGGGAACCAGTGGCAGTCCGGCCCGGCCGGGGGTGATGCCGGCATATCTGTGGAGGAGGAACCCGGAATGAAGTACATGGTCACCACCCGGAACAACGATGCCTTTTTCACGCTGCCGCAGGAGAAGAGGGAGGAGATCGTCAAGGCGACCTGGGCCTTCGTCGACTAGTACCGCAGGTCCGGCCAGCTGAAGGACATCTTCTACACGCCGGACCTCAAGGGCGGGGTGTCGGTGTGGGAGCTGGCCACACCCGAGGAGGCGGCCCGGGTCACCCTGGAGAGTCCCGGCTATGCGTGGCAGGACATGGATGTCCGGTCCCTGATCGACTGGGATGTGGGCAACAAGGCGATCATAGAGTTCTTCGCCGGGCGGGCCAGGAAGTAGCCGGCCCTGACAGCCGCCAGGTATGCTGGCGGCAGCCCGGCCGTCAGTCCCAGCCCTGATTCTCGGGGCTCGCGCTGCCCCCGCGTGACGCGCATCCGCCAGGTGGTATAATCTGGCGGAGCGTGGCGCTCTTCTGGGGGGGAGACGGGAGATGACCATGGGCCCCAGACCGGGGAGACTCTACTACGGCTGGGTGATCCTGGCCGCCTGCGTGGTCATATCGCTGCTGACCACCGGTGTCCAGTCCGCCTTCGGGGTCTTCCTCAAGACCCTGCAGGACGACTTCGGCTGGACCAGGGCCGCCGTTTCCCTGGTACCCAGCCTCAACCTGCTGGTGACCTGCCTCTGCTTCCCCCTGGCGGGATGGCTGTCCGACACCCGCGGGCCCAGGGTGGTGGTGGCGGTGGGCGGCCTCTTCTGCGCCCTGGGACTGGCCCTGGCCAGCCGGCTCGGCGCTCCGTGGCAGCTCTACGTCTACTACTCCGTCATGGTGGGCATCGGCGTGGCCTTCGCCACCACCCCGGCCACCGCCACCGTCACCCGCTGGTTCGAGAGGCGCCGGGCGACGGTGCTGGGCATCGTCCAGACGGGCACGGCCCTGGGGACCATGGGCCTGGCCCCCCTGGCCGGATACGTGATCTCGGCCCACGGCTGGCGCACCGCCTACGTGGTCATAAGCCTGCTAACCTGCCTGATTGTGGCCGCCGCCCTGTGGCTGCGCCAGCAGCCCCCGGACGGCCTGCCCCCCCACGAGCGGGCTGCCGGCAGCCGGGGGCCGGGAGCAGCTTCTTTCGAAGAGGGCGGGCTCTCGCTGGGGGAGGCGGTGCGGACCCGGGCCTTCTGGCTGCTGTTCCTGATGTACGCCCTCTCCTACGGGACCCTGATGATGACCACGGGCCACCTGGTGGCCCGCGTGGAGGACGCCGGGTTCGCGGAGGCCACGGCCGCCACCTGCCTCACCGCGCTGGGCGCCGGCAACATCGTGGGTTTCATCGGCGGCGGGTTGCTCTGCGACCGGCTGGGGCGGAAGCCGGTGATGGCCGTCTCGCTGGCGCTGCAGGCGGCGCTGCTGGTCTGGCTGATCAGCGCCGGCTCGTACTGGATGTTCCTGGCCTTCGCGGCCCTCTGGGGGGTGGTCCTCGGCGGCTGGGCCCCGCTCATGCCCACGATATGCGGGGAGCTATTCGGGCTGCGCCGCATCGGGAGCATCATGGGGGCGGTCTCCATGACCTACGGCGTCGGCGGCGCCATCGGGCTGTACGGGGCCGGCTACGTCTTCACCGCCACGGGCAGCTATACGGCGGCCTACTCGGTGGGGGTGGCGGCCCTCCTGGTATCAGCGGCCATCGTCCTGGTCCTCAGGCCCCCGAAGGCGAGGTCGCGGGAGTCCGGGCCGGCGTAGCATTCCCGGCCTCAGCGGTCTCGGAGCGCGTTGCGGGCCTGCAGCTCCTTGCCCACGAAGTAGTACAGGAGCAGCCCCAGC
>CALMBS010000218.1 GCA_937860285.1 uncultured Chloroflexota bacterium | reverse complement strand
TGAACCTGGCCGAGACCCTCCAGAAGCAGGGCGGCTTCATACCGGGGGTGCGGCCAGGGCCGAACACCTCCAGCTATCTCAGCCAGGTGATGACGCGGATTACGTGGGCGGGTGCGCTCTTTCTGGCTCTGGTGGCCGTGCTGCCGTACATCGCCAGGCTGATTACGGGCGTGTCGGTGGTGGTGCTGTCGAGCACGGCCCTCCTGATCATGGTCGGCGTGGCCCTGGATACGATGAAACAGCTGGAGGCGCAGCTCCTGATGCGGCGCTACGAAGGCTTTCTGAAGTGATTTTCGAGGGGGATCGATGAAACTGATTCTGTTGGGCGCACCGGGTTCAGGCAAAGGCACTCAGGCGGAGAGGATCGCGGAAATGACCGGCATCATGCACGTGTCGTCCGGCGACCTGTTCCGCAAAGCCGAGAAGGACGGCACCGACCTGGGCAAGCTGGCCAAGTCCTATATGGAGAAGGGTCAGTTGGTCCCGGACGAAGTCGTGGTCAAGATGGTCCTGGAGCACATCTCGGGAAACAAGAAGGGGTTCCTCCTGGACGGGTTCCCCCGGACCATCGAGCAGGCGAAGGCCCTGGACAATGCCTTTGCCAAGGACCCCATGGACAAGGCGATCCTGATCGACGTGAGCCGGGACGAGCTGCTGCGCCGTCTGACGGGCCGGTGGATATGCCGCAAGTGCCAGAAGCCCTTCCACATGGTTTCCTCGCCACCGAAGGTGGCCGGCAAGTGCGATGCCTGCGGCGGTGAGCTGTACCAGCGGGCGGATGACACCATGGAGACGGCCAAGAACCGGCTGGAGGTATACAACAACCAGACTGCTCCGCTGATCGACTATTACCGGAAGCAGGGCAAGCTGCTGGAGCTCAACGGTGAGAGGCCGATCGACCAGGTGAGCCAGGAGCTCCTGCAGAAGCTGGGCTGGAAGAAGGATGGGCGTAGTCATTAAGTCCGCAGAGGAAATCGCGGCCATGAGAGAGGCCGGAAGGATAGTGGCCATGGTGCTGCAGACGCTGGCCGGCGTGGTGAGGCCGGGCATCAAGACCCGGGAGCTCGACGTCGCCTGCGTGCGGGAGCTGGCCAAGCACGGTGCCGAGTCTTCGTTCCTGCACTACCATGGGTATCCGGCGCACATCTGCACCTCCGTGAACGATGAGGTGGTGCATGGCATTCCGGGGGACCGCGTGCTGCGTGAAGGGGACATAGTGTCCATCGATGTGGGGGTGAAGTTCAAGGGTTTCCAGGGCGACGCGGCGATCACGGTCGGTGTCGGCCAGATCAGCCCGGAAGCCAGGAGGCTGATCGAGGTGACTGAGGGCGCTCTGCATGCCGGGATCGCGGCCGCAAAACAGGATCTGCGCCTGGGCGAGATATCGGCGGCAGTGCAGCAGTATGTCGAGGCCAACGGGTTCTCAGTGGTGAGGGAGTACACCGGCCATGGTATCGGCCGCGAGATGCATGAGGACCCGCAGATCCCTAACTTCGGCGATCGAAGCGAGGGCCCGGTGCTCCGGCGGGGGATGACCCTGGCCATCGAGCCGATGGTGAACGCGGGCGTCTGGAAGACCAGGGTGCGCGACGACCAGTGGACCGTGGTTACGGCCGATGGCAGCCTGTCGGCGCACTTCGAGCATACCATCGCGGTGACGAACGGCAGGGCGGAGATTCTCACGCTGGTCTAGGCGGGTGAGTATGGCGAAGAAGGAAAGGATAGAGGTCGAGGGCAAGGTGCAGGAATGCCTGCCCAATGCCATGTTCCGGGTGGAGCTGGCCAACGGGCACATGGTGCTGGCCCACATATCGGGGCGCATGAGGCGGCATTTCATCAAGATACTCCCCGGAGACACGGTGAGAGTGGAGCTCTCGCCCTACGACCTGGCCCGTGGCCGGGTGGTCTACCGGTTCAAGTAGAGACTGTGGGGAGATGGGAAAGTGAAGGTTAGAGCTTCCATAAAACGCCGGTGCAACAAGTGCAAGGTGGTCAAGCGCAAGGGTGCGGTCCGGGTGATCTGCTCCAATCCCAGGCACAAGCAGAGACAAGGCTAGAGCGGAGGTTCCAGTGGCGCGTATTTCAGGTGTCGATATTCCAGCCACCAAGCGAATAGGGGTGAGCCTCACCTATATCTATGGCATCGGGCCTGCTGTGAGCCGGAAGATACTGGCTCAGACCGGGATCGATGGGGCCAAGAAGGCCAAGGACCTGACGGAGGAAGAGATCGCGCGTCTGCGCGAGGTTATTGACAAGGGGTACCGGGTCGAAGGCGATCTGAGGAAGGAAACCGGCACCAACATCGCCCGGCTGACCGAGATCGGGTCATATCGCGGCATGAGGCACCGCCGCCGGCTCCCCGTGCGCGGGCAGCGCACCCGGACCAATGCCAGGACGCGGCGTGGTCCGCGCCAGACAGTGGCCGGCAGAGGCAGACGCCGCGGCACGGCGAAGAAGTAGGAGATACTGATGGCCAAGAAGAAAGAAAAGAAGTCGATACCGCAGGGCAGGGCGTACATACACTCTACCTTCAACAACGTTATCGTGACGCTGACGGACCCCTCGGGGAACGTCATATCGTGGGGCAGCTCCGGGACGGCCGGTTTCAAGGGGTCGCGCAAGGGGACCCCCTACGCCGCCCAGATGGCGGCCGAGTCGGCCGCCAGGAAGGCCAAGGAGCACGGCCTGCGGCAGGTGGACGTGTTCGTGAGGGGGCCGGGTGGTGGCCGGGAGGCCGCCATACGTTCCCTGCAGATTGCCGGACTCACCATTACCAGTATCAGAGATGTGACACCGATACCCCACAACGGGTGTCGGCCTCCAAAGAGAAGGAGAGTCTAGAAGAGTATGGGACGCTATAC
>CALMBS010000217.1 GCA_937860285.1 uncultured Chloroflexota bacterium | reverse complement strand
CGGGCATCACCGGACTGGTGAACGCCGTCTACAACCGGGGCCGCGGGACCACCATCATCCTGGACAACGGCACCACGGCCATGACCGGGCACCAGGGGCATCCCGGCACCGGCACCTCGGCCCGGGGAGAGGCTTCCCCCAGGGTGGTCATCGAGGACCTGGTGCGAGGCATCGGTGTCCGGGACGTAAACATAGTCAACGCTTTCGACCTGCCTCTGGTCGAGGACACCATCAGGAGGTGCGTTGAGACCGACGAGCCCTCGGTGATTATCGTCAGGGGGGACTGCCCCCTCCACGTCAGGGGGAAGGGCCGGCCCATGACCGTGGACCTGGCGCAGTGCGACCAGTGCTTCAACTGCCTGCGGGTGGGATGCCAGGCCATAACCAGGGAGAACGGTGAGGTCCGTATCGACGCCGGCCTCTGCGTGGGTGACCGGTGCGCCGTTTGCTCGCAGGTCTGCCACCGGAAAGCCATCAGGGTGAAATGACGAAGACCGACATCCTCATGACGGGCGTGGGCGGACAGGGTGTGATCCTGGCCAGCGACGCGCTGGCGGAGATCGCCATGAAGGCGGGCCACGACGTGAAGAAGTCCGACTCCCTGGGCATGTCCCAGAGAGGCGGCAGCGTGGTCAGCCACCTGAGGCTGGGCCGCCAGGTCTTCTCCCCCATGATCAGGAAGGGGGAGGCGGACATCCTGCTGGCCTTCGAGAGGCTGGAGGGGGCCCGCTGGGCAGACTATCTCCACGAACGGAGCATCGCCATCATCAACGACCTGGCCATCCCGCCGCTGTCCGTGGTAGGCGGGGCTTCGGCCTATCCCACCACCGCCGAGGTGGAAGAGATAGTCAGGCGGCGCACCGGGAACCTGTACATCATACCGGGCACGCAGATCGCCCAGGAGATGGGCAACCCCCAGGTGCTCAACGTGCTGCTGGTGGGCTTCCTGTCGGTGTTCCTGGACATCGGCGAGCAGATATACATCGAGGACCTCTCTCAGCGGGTGCCGCAGAAGGTACTGCAGCTGAATCTGAAGGCCTTCGCCAGGGGCCGGGAAGAGGCCCTGGCCAGGATACAAGGTAACTAACGCTTATCTAGGAGGCTAGCCTGATGATCTGGAGTCCGAAGTTTGAGACCATGCCCCGGCCGGAGATGGAGAAGCTGCAGTTGGAGCGCCTGAAGGCCCTGGCGGCGCGGGTCTATGAGAAAGTGCCGTTCTACCGCCAGGCCTTTCAGCAGAAGGGCGTAACGCCCGACAGCATCAAGTCCCTGGCCGACCTGCGCCGGCTGCCCTTCACCACGAAGCAGGACTTCAGGGACAACTATCCGCTGGGGCTGCTGACCGTCCCCATGGAGCAGATCTGCCGGGTGCATGCCTCCAGCGGCACCACCGGGAAGCCGGTCGTGGCCCCCTATACGGCAAATGACCTGCGCATGTGGACCGAGGTCATGGCCCGGACCCTCACCAGCGCCGGGGTGACCAAGAACGACGTTCTGCAGAACTGCTACGGCTACGGGCTGTTCACCGGCGGCATGGGATTCCACTACGGCGGCGAGAGGGTGGGGGCCTGCGTGATCCCCACTTCCACCGGCAACACCAAGAGACAGCTGATGCTGATACAGGACATCGGCACCACCGTCCTCACCTGCACCCCTTCCTACACCCTCATCCTGGCGGAAGGCGCCAAGGAGATCGGACTGGACCTGCGCACCACCAAGCTCAGGCTGGCCGTCTGCGGCGCCGAGCCCTGGTCCGAGCAGATGAGGGCCGATATAGAGGCCAGGATGCCCATCAAGGCGGTAGACATATACGGGCTGACCGAGGTGGTGGGTCCCGGCGTTTCAGTGGAGTGCGAGCACCGCTGCGGCCTGCACGTTTTTGAGGACAACTTCCTGCCGGAGATCATCAACCCCCAGACCGGCGAGCCCCTGCCCTTCGGGGAGAAGGGAGAGCTGGTGCTCACCACGCTGACCAAGGAAGGACAGCCGGTCATCCGCTTCCGCACCAAGGACATCACCACCCTCCACGCTGAACCCTGCAAGTGCGGGCGGACCCTGGTGCGCATGGACAAGGTCACCGGCCGGACCGACGACATGCTCAAGATCCGCGGCGTCAACGTCTTCCCGTCCCAGATCGAGAGCGTGCTCCTCCAGGTAGAGGGGGTGGAGCCCCAGTACCTCATCATCGTCGACCGGGCGCGCAACCTGGACGACCTGGAGGTCTGGGTGGAGGTCTCCGAAGACGTCTTCTCCGACGAGATGAAGAAGATGGAGGCCCTGAAGAAGAAAGTCACTGACGAGCTGGAGAGCACGCTGGGCATCGGGGTCAAGGTCAAACTGGTGGAGCCGAAATCCATCGCCCGCACGGAAGGCAAGGCCAAGAGGGTGATGGACAGGCGAGAGATGGGACTGAAGTAGCGAGGAGGTCGAAGATGAAGATCAAGCAGGTTTCTTGCTTCGTGGAGAACCAGCCGGGCAGACTGGAGTCCGCGCTCGAGGCGCTCAAGGCCGAGAAGATAAACATCCGGGCCCTCTGCGTGGCCGAGACCTCCGAGTTCGGCATCATGCGCATGGTGCTCTCGGACAGCGCCAAAGGGGCCGAGGCCCTGAGGAAGGCCGGGTTCACCGTCAAGGAGACGGTCGTGCTGCAGAAGGATATGCCGGACCAGCCGGGCGGGCTCCTGGACACGGTGGCCAAGCCCCTGGCCAGGGCGGGCATCAACCTGGAGTACTTCTACGCCTTCATCGACCCCACACCGGGGACGGCCAGCATTGTGCTGAAGGTGAGCGACCCGGACAAGGCCGAGAAGGTGATGGGGCAGTAGGGGTCGCTCTTGAGTTCGTACAACAGCAAGTACCTGGCAGTCGACCTGACCAGCGGTAAGACTGAGGCCCGGGAGATACCCGGGCGCTGGCTCAGGGACTACCTGGGCGGGGTGGGGCTGGGCACGCGCCTGTACCTGGAGTGCGCCAGGCCGGGCGCCGACACCCTGGGACCGGACAATCCTGTGGTGATGGCCCGCGGCCCCCTGTCGGGCACCATGGCCCCCGCCTCCGCCGGCCACGCCGTGGTCACCAGGTCGCCCGCCACCGGCCTCCTGTGCGGCTCCGTGTCGTTCGGGCTCTGGTCCCTGGCCCTGGCCGGGACCGGCTATGACGCGGTGGTCATCACCGGCGCCGCTGCCTCCCCCGTGTACCTCTTCATCGATGACGGCCGGGTCCATCTCCGCCGGGCGGACCCGCTGGCGGGCCAGGGCGGCCCGCAGACGGCGGCCGCCATCAGGCGGGAGTCCGGAGACAGCCGGGTCCAGGTGGCCTGCACCGGCCCGGCCGGCGAGTCCCTGGCCCGCCTGGCCACCATCAGGGACGGCCACCGCCTGATGCACCGGGGCGGGGCGGGGGCGGTCCTGGGGGCCAAGAAGCTGAAGGCCGTCGCCGTCAGGGGCACCCGGCCGGTGTCGGTGGCGGACATCGACGCCATGCGAAAGGCTGTCCTGGACCTCAACACCGGCTGGCGCCAGACGGCCGCCGGGGGCGGCGGACTGGAGCCAGGCGAGTGCCTGCTCCCCGGGAGCGGGCGATGTCATCTGCCGGCGCGCAACTACCAGCAGGCCATCCCCGGTGGTGCCGCCAGCCTGGCCGCGGAATGCGCCGCGAAGGGGCGCCTGATCAAGACCATAGCCTGCCCGGCCTGCCCCGTCGCCTGCCAGCACGTCTACCGGATCACGGATGACCCGCACTCCGACGAGCAGGTCGTGCTGGACAACGAGGCCCTGGCCGCGCTGGGGCCGCTCTGCGGCATGTTTCACCTGCCGGTAATACTGAAGGCCCTTGATTTATGTCATGTCTACGGCCTGGACCCCGTGAGTGCGGGCGCCAGCGTCGCCTGGGCCATGGAGTGCTTTGAGCGAGGGCTGCTGACCAGCCAGGACACGAATGGCCTGGACCTCTCGTTCGGCAGCGCCGACGGCCTGGTGGAGACAACGCGCCGCATCGGGCAGCTCAGCGGGATCGGCGCCGTGCTGGCGGAGGGGGTGCTCAGGGCCGCGAACGGGCTCGGCCAGGGGTCCGGGGAGTGGGCCATGCAGGTCAAGGGGCTGGAGATGGCCGGGTGCGACCCCCGTACGCAACCGGGCCTGGCACTGCGCCTGGCGGCCGGCCTGCGGCCGCCCACCCTGGACGGCCGCGACGATCCCTCGGCAACCGCAGCCGACGCCTGCCGGGAAGAGGACCTGGCGGCGGCCGGCGACTCCCTGGCCATCTGCCCGAATGCGCGCCGCTACTTCCGGGACTTCCCGGCGGAAGCCGCCCGGATGTACACGCTGGCCACCGGCATGCCCTTGAATCCGGCAGAGCTGCGGCGGGCCGGCGAGAGGACCAACAACCTGATCAAGGCCATCGACATCCGCGAAGGGTGGCAGCGGCCCGATGACTGGCTGCCGCCGCGCCTTTTCCGGGAGCCGCTCGACACCGGGGAGGGGGCGGTCGTCTCTGAGAAGGATCTCACCGCCGCCATAGACGGCTACTACCGTGGGCGTGGCTGGAGCGCCGAAGGGCTGGTCCCGGGCGAGAAGCTGGCGGCCCTGGGCATGGACGATCTGCGGGAGATGCTGAAAGGAAACCGGCATGGAGCGCCGCCACATACTCTGCGATAGAAACAAGTGCACCGGCTGCATGATCTGCGAGTTCGCCTGCTCCGCGTTCAAGGAGGGGCGCTTCGACCTGGACTTGTCCCGGATCAGGGTGCTCCGGGCCACACCGACCATGCTGGACGTGGTCGCCTGCTTCTCCTGCGCGAGCCGGCCCTGCGTCAAGGAGTGCCCCCGGGGCGCGCTGCGCGTGGACGAGGCCACGCAGACCCTGGCCCTGGACAAGGCGCGCTGCGCCGGCTGCGGCTGGTGCCTGGAGGGCTGCCCCTTCGGCGCCATAGGCATGGACGAGAGCACCAAGACCATTGTGGTGTGCGACCTCTGCCAGGGCCAGGACCAGCCCCAGTGCATCCGCTTCTGCCCGCAGCAGGCGCTCAGCCTGCACGTGTCGGCCGTGGCCCCGGGCCACTGACAGCGCCCTGGACGGCCATTCGCTCCGTATCTGTGACCATATTGTGACTGTTTGTTGGCGCCAGCCGCCTTGACAGCAGGACACTCCCGGCACTATAGTTTGCTTCCACGGATGGAAGCATATCAAGGCCGGTCACGATGAAGGCCGGCGCAGAGCCACAGCCGCCCTCTGGTCAGGAAACCCTGTTCCTGCACTACCTGGCGGAGATACTGCGCGGCATCGCGCCCATGCCCCCTGAAGTCATGGTCCGCCTGGGGCAGGCCCTCAAGATGGTCATGTCAGACCTTCACACCCAGCCCGCCGATGAACCGCCGAATCTCTATCGCATGGCCGTTCTGCTCAGCCAGGAACCCAGGCTCACCATAGGAGAGCTCAGCGAAGCCCTGTCGCTCCCCATTTCCACGGTGAGCCGCGTTGTGAGCCAGCTGGAGGAGCGCGGCTATGCCGAGAGGCTGCCCGATGCAACGGACGGCAGGGTGGTGAGAGTGGCCCTGACAGACACCGCCCGGGAGCTCTACGAGACCGTTGGCTGCCGTGCAGCGCGCAATGCCCAGGGCGTCCTGGGCTGCCTCACGCCGGAGGAGCGGACCATCCTGCTGACCCTGATGGCCAAGCTAGCCTCCAACGTGAACCTGGAGACCCGATGACGACTGTTTTCAATGATGGAAGTATCCGCCTGGCAAGTGAAAGGAGAATCGGATGTGGCATTTGACTCGGGCCGCCCTCCACAACCGGCTGGTGACTCTGGCAATAGTGGTGGTGCTGGTCGGCCTGTCCGTCTGGGCCCTCTTCCAGCTTCAGCAGGAGCTGATACCGGACATCGAGCTGCCGTACATGACGGTGGTCACCGTCTACCCCCAGGCCCCGGCTGACCAGGTGGCCAGCGAGGTCAGTGCCCCCATCGAGCAGGCCATCTGGGAGCGCTGGGAGGGGGAGGGACTCAAGCACCTCTACTCCACCTCGGCGGCCAGCATGTCCATGATCATGGCCGAGTTCGATTTCGGCACCAGCATGGCACCGGTAGCGGAATCCTTCAACGAGATGATCGGCGAAGTGGAGCTTCCGGCCGCAGTGCGCAGCGCCATCGAGGTCGTTCCTGACCTGAATGAGAACCCCAGGGTTATCCCCATCGACGTAACCGGCATAATGCCGGTGGTGGTCTTCAGCCTGAGCGGCGATGTGCCCCCCGAGCAGCTCAAGGCGGCGGCCGAGTCGGAAATCGTCCCGGCCCTCTCCGGGATCGAGGGTGTCCTGAGCGTGGAGACGGCGGGCGGCGAGAACGACCGGGTCATCATCACCCCCGACCCGGCGAAGTTGAACCAGTACGGGCTCTCCGCGGCCATGATCATCGGGGCCCTGCCCCCCGAGTACCAGTCCCTGGAAGCCGTGGCCAGCACGCCGCTGGGACCCGGCCTGTCCCTGAACAGCGTGGCCACGGTGGGCCTGGGTCCAACCTCCGGCCTGACCCGGACCAACGGAAAGAACAGCCTGACCATAAACGTATACCAGGCCGACGGATCCAACACCGTCGACACGGCCAACGCGGTGGTGGCCAGGGCCAACGAGGTGTCCCGGGGCCTCGGCGACGGAGCTGAGCTCACCGTGGTCATGGACCAGTCTGAGTTCATTGAGGCCAGCATAGACACGCTGGTGGAGAAGGCGCTGATTGGAGGCGCCCTGGCCGTCATAGTGGTCTTCGTGTTCCTGATGGCGGTGCGCGCCTCCCTGGTGACCGCCCTGTCCATCCCCATCAGCATGCTCCTCGGCTTCGGCGCCATGTACGTGTTTGACATCACCATCAACATCCTGACGCTTTCCGCCATGTCCATCGCCGTGGGCCGGCTGATCGACGACAGCATCGTCATCGTGGAGGTCATCTACCGCCGCCTCCAGGCCGGTGAGTCCTTCAGAGAAGCGGCCCTCGGGGGCGCCAGGGAGGTGGCCACGCCGATCACGGCGGCCACCCTGGCCACGGTGGCCATCTTCCTGCCTCTGGCATTCGTCGGCGGCATCGTGGGCGAGCTCTTCGTCCCGTTCGCCCTCACGGTGACCTTCGCCATGCTGGCCTCCCTGCTGGTGGCGCTGATGGTGGTGCCGACCCTGTCCAACTTCCTGGTCGGGGGCAAGGCCAGGAGCAAGGCTAAAGACTCGTGGTACGAGAGGGCCTACACCCCGGTGCTCAAATGGGCCCTGGGACACCGCGCCATCACGCTGATCACTGTTACGGCCCTGTTCCTGGGCAGCCTCGGCCTGGCGGCCGTTGTCGGCACATCGTTCATGTCCGGCATGAGCGAAGAAAGCCTGACCGTGGAGGTCCGGATGCCCGCAGGGACCAGCATCGGCGACACCGGCGACATGGCCGCCCGGGGCGAGTCCATTCTGGCCGGCTACGATGACGTCAAGTCCTACTACACCACCGTCGGCACTTCCACCACCCTGATGGGCGCCATGAGCGCCGCCTCAGGCGGCGGCTCCAACACCGCCCAGCTCACCGCCTACCTCAAGTCGGGGACCGATGTGGACCAGGCGGCTGAGACCCTGCGCACCGATTGCCAGGGCATACCAGGGGGTGAAGGGATTGTGGTCTCCACCTCCATGGGAGCAGACATGGGTTTCTCCGGTGTGGAGATATCCATTCAGGGCGACGACCCCGAGGCCATAGCCGCGACGGCCAACGAGCTCTTTGCCGCCCTCCAGGGAGTGGAAGGCGTAGCCAACCTGGAGTGCGACCTGACCACCCTGGTGCCGCAGCTTGATATCCAGCCCGACCCCGGCAAGATGGCGGGACTGGGACTGACTCCGGAGCAGATGCAGCAGCTGACCCAGGAGTACTACCTCCTGATCACCGGCGGCGATCTTCCCGGCCACCAGGCCTCGATCGGCGGATCGACCCACCCCCTCTACATGAACAGCGTGGCCGCCGGGTTGACCGGCGTCGAGCAGGCCAGCGCGCTCCAGATCGGCTGGCCGCCCGTGTCCCTGGGCCAGGTGGCCAGCGTGGCCCTGGTCCAGGTGCCCACCCACATCAGCCACACCGACCTGAAGCTCTCCGGGAGCATCACGGGCGCCATAACCCAGAAGGATGTGGGCGCGGTCAACACGGCGATCGAGAAGGAGATCAGCAACCTCTCGCCGCACGAGGGTGTTGAGGTCAAGACCGCCGGCATAACCGAGATGATGAATGAATCGCTCGGTCGCTTGAGCTACGCCATCCTGGCGGCCGTCGTCATCTCCTTCCTGGTGGTGGCCCTGACCCTGCGCTCCGTGCTGAACCCCCTGATCATCATGGTCAGCCTGCCGCTGGCCACCATCGGGGCGTTCCTGGGGCTCCTCGCCGGCGGCTACACCCTCGGGGTGGCCGGCATGATGGGCGTGCTGATGCTGGTGGGTATCGTGCTAACCAACGCCATCGTGCTCATCGCGGTCGTGGAGCAGCTGCGCAAGGAGGGCCTGAGCACCCATGATGCGCTGGTCCAGGGCGGAAAGACCAGGCTGCGCCCCATCCTGATGACGGCGCTGACCACCATATTCGCCATGGTGCCGCTCGCCCTGGGGGTGGAGTCGGGGACCATGATCGCCGGCGAGCTGGCGGTGGTGGTGATCGGCGGCCTCTTCAGCTCCACGCTGCTTACGCTGTTAGTGATCCCGGTGCTCTACAGCCTCACCGACCGCCTGCGGCGGCGTCCGGCCCCGGTGAAGGTGGCCGCGGACGATGCCGGCTCGGCAGGAGCGGCCGGCAAATAGGTCGCCGGGACGCCCGACCGCATCACCGGCCGGGTGAAGGACCGCCTAAGGCGCAGGTTGCCGGCCGTGCCGCTGGCAGTAGTCCATGTACCGGCTGATGGCGCGGGCCGCCCGGTAGATGGAGGGGTAGAAGGGCACCCTGGCCTCGGCGCAGGCCTTCCGCGTGTCTATCAGCGCCTGCAGTCCGAGGTCGCTTTCCGCGCCGTGCACGATCACGGCCCCGGGCTTGCTCAGCCCCTTGAGGGTCTTCAGCGTGTGGAGCCTCATCAGGTGGATGTACTGGAGCACGATCTCGGTCTGCAGGGCCTCGATGTCCGGCGCGATCTGCCACAGCACCATGTCGCAGCCCCTCCAGTCGTCCAGCCGCTCCAGCATGTCAGTCCAGTCACGCGCGTAGTGGCCGGGGTCCACCGGGTTCCGCAGCATCGTGCCGGCCGTGGTCAGCGAGCGCGCCAGCTCCGCCGTGAGATCATCGGGAATTGGAGGCAGGCTCAGGCCTCCGGCCTCGCACTCGTCCGAGGCCCGCACCCCGGCCCCGCCACCGCACCCAAACAGCACCGCCCTCCGGCCGCGCGGAAGGGGAAAGAACTCGAAGGTGGTCATCAGGTCGGCCATCTCCTCGAAGTCCTCCACCCTGATGGCGCCGGTCTGCCGGAGCATGCTGTCCCATATCGAGTCGTCCCCCGCCAGGGCCCCGGTGTGGGTGCCGGCCCCCCGCTTGCCCGCCTCAGTGCTCCCCTTCTTAACGATGATCGTCGGCTTGCGCGCCGCCGCCTTGGCCAGGACCTTGGCCAGCCCGGAGCCGTCCCTGGCCCCCTCGAGGTAGGCGCCGATGATCTCCGTCTCGGGGTCATCGGCCAGGTAGTCCAGGAGCTCTATCTCGTTCAGATCGCTGGCGTTGCCGTAGCTCACCACCTTGCTGAAGCGGACCCCGCGCGCCGCGGCCGCCCGGACCAGCAGCAGCGTGTAGCTCCCGCTCTGTGAAATGAAGGCCGCATTCCCGGATTCCCTGGGGAAGTTGGCAGCATAGGTCATCCCCATTCCGGGCTGGTAGATGCCCATGCAGTTGGGGCCGATCAGGCGCACCCCGCCACTGCGGGCCTTCCTCACCAGATCGTCCTGCAGCGTCATCTTGTCGGCCAGGCCCGTCTCGGCAAACCCGGCCGTGTAGAGATGGAGGCACTTGACGCCCTTGGCCACGCAGTCGTCGACCAGGGTGGGAGTGGCATGGGCGGGGACGATGCAGATCACGTAGTCCACCGGTCCGGGTATTTCCCGCACCGTGCGGTAGACCTTCAGGCCATGCACGTAATCGCCCCTGGTGTTCACAGGGTAGATCTCACCCTGGTAGCCCCAGTCGATGAGGGTGTAGAGGAATATCTGCGTATGGGCATTGGTGGGGGCGGTGTTCGCGCTGCCGGCAGCGGCAGCCCCCATGACGCCCTCCGTGGCTCCGACAACCGCTATAGACCGGGGATTGAAGATGGCATCGAGTGACATTCTCCCGATCTAGATTGTACGCGTGCGCCGCTGCGTCTGGCAAGGAAAGTCCCAACCGGGTTGAAGAGTCCCCGTCCCGCGTGCTACAGTCTCTAAGGCGCCCCATTAGGCTGCGGCGCAGGGAGGCCGGAAACAGTGCAGTACATAGTCACGCTGGGCAGCACCATCGAGGTCATCAAGAAGACCTACTTCGCCAACGAGGGTGACTACTACGAGAAGTCGTACTGGCCCTTGCTCAAGGAGCGGTTCCCCAACTGCGAGGACTACTGGAGGCACTTCGTGGTGCCCATCACCAGGAGAATGATAGCCAACGTCACCGACCAGCGCCAGAGGACGTTGCCCAGAGAGCACGTGTCCGAGGATGTCCTGGAGCTGGCTTCGCTCCACTACTCCATGTTCATGCACCTGGTCTGCGGCTATGACCACATGATGAGCCCCAGGCTGTCGTCCTTCGAGGACTTCTACGTGCACCTGGCCTCAGCCTGCGACCTCGCCGAGGACTTCCTGTCCGGCCTGTACCTGGTGATCCTGGAGAGCGTCGGCGGCAGGGCCAATGTCTCCCAGCTGGCCAGGCGCGAGGATTCGCAGATGCCGGCGGAGGAGCAGGGAGACCTCCCCTCCGACAAGCCGGTGCCAGCCCCGGGAGCAGCCGCGCCGTGCGGGAGGCAGGCCCTCCTGGACGACTACTTCGGGGCATCGGATGACTGGAAGCAGTACAAGTATCACTCCCGGAAGGTCCGCGAGTACCGGGATGCCGTAATGCGCAATGTCCAGATCGGCCGGGTCGTGTTCGCCGGTGAAATGGCCCTGGTGCCCCGCAAGGAGAACATCCAGGACTACCGGAAGTGGCCCGGCGTGTACCTCGCCGCCGATGACCCCGGCCGGCTGC
>CALMBS010000216.1 GCA_937860285.1 uncultured Chloroflexota bacterium | reverse complement strand
CCTGGAAGGAATAGTAGTCCGCAACGCGCTTGAGGGACCGGCAGGCGGCCCGCAGAGACGAATAAGTGGTGATGCCGGCATCCCTCATTTCCCGCACTATGTCTTCCACGTCCGCCGGCGTTCTCTCCAACCCTTCCACCGCCACCACTACGGGCTTCCCGGAACCCCGCGCGCCGAATCCGGATATGCACGACTTCAGCAGGGCTCTGGACTCAGCAGTGGTTACCAGGTTGAGAGCTGTAGCTACATGAAGGACCACCGCATCCAGGTCCGGGCTGGCGGTCAGCGCCCCGAGCACCTCGCCCAACAGTGCCGGGTTGTACAGCGCGGCAGGCCCGTCTATTGGATTGACTATGCTCTGGTTCACCGGCGGCAGAAGGCTCAGCAGGCTCCTCCTCGTTTCTCCGGCAAGGGGCGGCACCGAAACGCCTTCCTGAGCACAGATGTCGCCCGTGGCGACGTTGCCGCCCCCACCTCCTCCGATCACGGCTACCCTCGATCGTGATATCGGTTTCAGACGAAGGAAGGTCATCGCGGCGTCAGCCATTTCCTCTATGGACCCGACCTGTACTGCGCCGGTCTGCCTGAAGAAGGCCCTCCAGAGCCGATCATCGCCGGCTATCGACGCAGTGTGGGTGACAGCGGCCCGCGCCCCGAAATCCGTGAGCCCGCCCTTCCAGACAATGAGCGGTTTCGTGCGGCCGATATCTCTGGCCAGCTGAACCAGCCGGTGTCCGTCCTTGACGCCTTCGAGATAGACACAGATGATGCGGGTTTCCGGGTCCCCGGCGAGGTACTCCAGGAAGTCAGTGCCATCCATGGCCAGCGCATTGCCGTAGCTGATCACCTTGCTGAAGCCGATGCCCAGTGCCGGCCCGTGGCCGGTGAAATTCTGGGCGTGGCCCCCGCTCTGCGAGACGAAAGCCACGGGTCCGGCCGTGAGCTGTACTCCGGCGTACATCTTCATGCGAGACGCCGGAACGTGGTAGCCCATGCTGTTCGGCCCGACCACCCTGAGGTGTCCCCGGCGGACGATTTCCCTTACCCTGTCCTCGATGGCCTTTCCCTCCGCCTCGCCGGTCTCGCCGAAGCCGGCAGTGCAGATGTGAACATTGACAGCGCCGTTGGCGATGCAGTCCTCCAGGACCTGGGGAACGCCCCTGGCCGGTATGGTGATGATCACCAGGTCGAGGCGTTCCGGGACCGCGCTGATGCTGGGGAAAGCGGGGACGTCATCTATGACCGTGGCCCTGGGATTGATGGGGTAGAGGCGGCCCTCGAACCCTTCTTCTCGAAACTGCCGGAAGATCCTCAGTCCGGTGTATCCGGGCGGAGGGTTGACATCATCCCTGGAAACGCCCACAACAGCCACGGCCTTGGGGTGAAAGGCACTCTGAAGATCTGAGATCAGGCAGGGGTCTGCGGTCACGCGGCCTGTCATGCGAAGAGCTTCTCGGGGCCATCATATCACAAAGCAGAATGGATGTCACCGGGCCCGAAGCAACGAGTGTATAATGTCGGCTATCACGGTCGACGCGACCACCACGGATCAGCCGACGGCAATGTTGTCCACCATGCCGCACCCTCGGGTGACCGCGGTCCGATGCGGCAGTCTGACCTGAGTCGCAAGCTGGAGGTGCATCGTGGGTTCTGATTCCAAGGCCA
>CALMBS010000215.1 GCA_937860285.1 uncultured Chloroflexota bacterium | reverse complement strand
GGACGACAACGGGGACATCTGCCAGGCGCTGAGGAGGTCGCCTCCAGCGTGAGGGCCCGCGCACCGGGTATGTCAGAGGGGCGCCTGGCCGCCAGGGGCAGCGCGATATGAAGGACGTCTGCATCGTCAACGGGAGCCTGCGGGGAGAGAAGGCCGCGTCGCTTCGGTTCCTGAGGGACCTTAGCCTCAGGCTACCCGACGCAGAATACCGCAAGACGCTGGTCACGGTGAAGGCCAGGGTGCGGGACAGCTACCCCGCGGAGACTCTGGGCTGCCTGGCCCGCGCCGACGCCATCGTGCTGGTCTTCCCGCTGCACAACTACGGCCTGCCCGGGGCGCTGATGAGGCTTCTGGAGGACTACCACATGTACGCTGCATCCGGCGGGGACCGCCGAAGGGGCGCCAGGGTCTACGCCATCGTGAACTGCGCCTTCCCCAGGGCGGAGAAGACCACCGGGGAGGCCATCAGGGTGCTGCGGAACTTCTGCCGGCGGCTGTCCCTGGACTGGCGGTTCGCCATCTGCATAGGGACGGGACCGGTGGTAGTGGCCACAAAGGGATTCCCGTTCCTCTACCGCAAACTGAAGAGAGCCTATGCCGGAATAGCCGCCGACATCGCGGGCAATGATACCGGTGCCAGAGCGGACGTCTTCGTCAAACCGGTCATTCCCGAGTCCGTCATCGCCATGATCAGGAGGCACTACGAGAGGACGGGCGAGATGATAGAGAAGGACAGCAGGCCACGGCCGGCCTGAGAGAGGTATCAGCATGAAGGTGATGGTCATCGGCAACGGCGCGCGCGAGCACACGCTGGCCTGGAAGATCAGGCAGAGCCCCAGGGTCAGGGAGATCTTCGCCGCCCCGGGGAACGCGGGCACGGCAGGCCTCGCCCGCAACCTGGACGTGGCGGCCACCGACCTTGAGGCCCTGGCCGCGGCCGCCGTGGAGCACAAGATCGATTTGACCGTGGTCGGCCCGGAGGCGCCCCTGGCTGCCGGCATCGTCGACCTGTTCCAGGAACGCCGGCTTCGGGTCTTCGGCCCCACCAGGGCGGCGGCCCAGATCGAGGCCAGCAAGGTCTTCTCCAAGAACATCATGCAGAAATACCGGGTGCCCTGCGCCCAGGGTGAGGTCTTCTCCTCCTACGCCAGGGCTGTGGATTATGTCCATTCACGGCCGGCCCCCATGGTCATCAAGGCTGACGGCCTGGCCGCCGGCAAGGGCGTGACCGTGGCCGCCACCAGGGAACAGGCCCTGGAGGCCCTGTCGGACGCCATGGAGAAGAAGACCCTGGGCGAGGCAGGGAGGCGGGTCATCGTGGAGGAATGCCTGGAGGGACGGGAGGTCAGCCTGCTGGCCTTCACCGACGGACAGACCGTCAGCCCCATGGTGCCTGCCTGCGACTACAAGCGTGTCTTCGACCATGACCAGGGCCCGAACACCGGCGGCATGGGCGGCTACAGCCCGCCCGGTTTCTTCAGCCAGGCGATGTTCGAGGAAGCGGTGCGCACCGTCCTCCAGCCGACCGTACGCGGCCTGGCCGCCGAGGGGATGCCGTACCGGGGCGTCCTTTACGCCGGCCTGATGATCACCGGCGACGGCCTCAAGGTGCTGGAGTTCAACGCCAGGTTCGGCGATCCGGAGACCCAGGTCATGCTCCCGCGGCTCAGGACCGACCTGGTGGACATCATGCTGTCGGTGATCGACGACCGGCTGGGCCAGATGAAGATCGAGTGGAGTGAGGACCCCTGCGTCGGCGTGGTGCTGGCCTCCGGAGGCTATCCCGGCAAGTACCAGACCGGCCTCCCGATCACCGGCCTGGACCGGCTAGAGGAGGGCGTCATGGTCTTCCACGCCGGCACCGCTCTCAAGGGCGGCATCGTCACCAGCGGGGGCCGGGTGCTCACCGTGGCTGCCATCGGGAGGAGTATCGCCGAGGCCCGATCGAAGATCTACGCCAGCATCCCCAGCATCCAGTTCGAGGGCTGCCACTACCGGAAGGACATCGCGGCCAGGGAAGCGGCCTAGGTCGTTGCACTCGGGCCGGGGCTTGGGCTACGCTTTGATAGACATGGTCAGAGCAGAAGCAGACGCAGAGGCGGGCCTGTCCCTGATTACCCGCGGCCCGGGGGCCACGCGGGATCTGGGCCGGAGGATCGGCGAACGGCTCCGGGCGGGCAGCGTGATCGCGCTGGTCGGCGAGCTTGGCTGCGGCAAGACCTGCTTCGCCAAGGGCCTCTGCGCCGGGCTGGGCATACCCCAGAGGGAGGTCAACAGCCCCACCTTCGCCTTTGTGAACGAGTACCGCGGCCGGTTCCTCGTCCTGCACCTGGACCTGTACCGCCTGGATGACGTCTCCGCGGGCCTGGAGGTGGGGATACTGGACTACCTGACCCGGGCGGAGAAGGGAGCGGCCATAATCGAATGGGCGGACAGGGTGCTGCCGCTGCTCCCCGATGACCGGCTGGTGGTGGAGTTCGACGTGCTGTCGCCCCGGAAACGCCGGTTGCGGCTCCTGGCCCGCGGCCGCAGGTTCACCCGGGTGCTGCGGGAGCTGGAAAGCGAATGAAGATCCTGGGGTTCGACACCGCCGCCCCGGCCAACACCATCGGCCTGGTCGACGA
This sequence comes from uncultured Chloroflexota bacterium, assembly GCA_937860285.1. Taxonomy (GTDB): domain Bacteria; phylum Chloroflexota; class Dehalococcoidia; order UBA2247; family RBG-13-53-26; genus JAFGCL01. The sequence continues at coordinate 5,410 of CALMBS010000215.1, read as the reverse complement.
CGACCGGCTGCTGGCCGACTGCGCCTGGGAGGCCAGGGACAACTCCCTGCAGCGGATCGTGCTCAACATCGACCTGGTGCTCAAACGCGCCGGCGTCGCCCTGCGGGACATCGACGGCCTGGCCGTGGGCATCGGCCCCGGCTCGTGGACCGGGGGAAAAGTCGGCGTGACGGTGGCCAAGACCCTGGCCTACGCCGTCGACAAGCCCATCTGCGGCGTGCCCTCGTTCGAAGCCCTGGCCTATCAGAGCCGCAGCCTGTCAGTGCAGCTCTGCCCGCTGGTGGCGGCGGGGCGGGATACCGTCTATGCCGCCTTCTACCGGCCACGGGCCAGGGCCCTGGTCAAGCAGGGTGACTACTACGTGGGCTCCATCGAGGGCCTGACGGCTGCGGTCAAGGAGCCGACGCTCTTCCTGGGAAAGCCGGCCCATATTCACCGCCAGGCCCTGGCCGAGGCGCTGGGGCCGCTGGCCAGCTTCGGCAGCCCGTCCGACTCCCCGGCCGGGAGCGCCTTCGCCTGGACGGCCTGGCCGCGCCTCCGAAGGGGCGACAGCGACGACGCGCTGTCGCTGTCGCCGTTGTACCTGACGGAGTACCTGGCGCACGCCCTGCTGGCGAAGCGCCGGCAGGACCGGGAGCCGCGGGGTTGAACGCGCCGGAGGCCGCATGCTGATACTGGGGATCGAGACCTCCTGCGATGAGACGGCCGCCGCCCTGGTCGAGGACGGGGCCATCCTGTCCAACGTCATCTCCTCCCAGATCGACCTTCACGCCCGCTACGGTGGAGTGGTCCCCGAGATCGCCTCCCGGAAGCACGTGGAAGCCATCGGCTACGTCATCAGGGAGGCCTTCGACACCGCCCGCCGCCGGCCGTCGCAGATCGACGGCATTGCCGTGTCCGCCAGGTACGGCCTCATCGGCTCCCTTGTCGTCGGGGTAGCGGCGGCCAAGTCCCTGGCCTACGCCCTCAAGGTGCCGCTGGTGGGGACCCACCACATTGAGGGGCACATCTTCGCCCCCATACTCAGCCATCCCGGCATCCCCATGCCCCACGTCTGCCTGACCGTCTCGGGCGGCCACACCATGCTGGTCCACGTCAAGGGACCCTGCCGCTACGAAGTCATGGGCAACACGGTGGACGACGCCGCCGGAGAGGCCTTCGACAAGATCGCCAAGTTCCTGGACATCGGCTTCCCGGGCGGGCCGGCCATCGACCGGCTGGCGCTCAAGGGCAGCCGGACCGCCTTCGACCTGCCCCGTCCGTTGGTCCGCAGCCGGTCCCTGGATTTCAGCTTCAGCGGGCTGAAGACCTGCGTGGTCAACATGTTCCGCGACCGGCCACCGGAGGGCCTCCCGCTCCCGGATGTGGCTGCCAGCTTCCAGGAGGCGGTGGTCGACGTGCTGGTCTCCAAGGCGCTGCAGGCAGCGGAGCGCAAAGCCGTCTCCGCCATCAGCGTCACCGGGGGGGTCTCGTCCAACCGGCGCCTGGGAGAGGCCTTCCAGGAGGCCTGCGGGCGGCGGGGCCTGGCGGTCTTCTTCCCGCTCCCCGACCTGCGCACGGACAACGCCGCCATGGTGGCGGCGGCCGGGACCGCCCGGCTGGCGCAGGGAGAGGTCTCGGGGCTGGACCTGAACGCCGTGGCCAGCGCCCCGCTGGAGAGCCTCCGATGAGCCCCCAGACTTTCGTGATCAAGGTCAACCCCAGGGCCCCGCAGAAGAGGCTCATCCTGACGGCCGCCGAGGTGCTGCGCCGGGGGGGGCTGGTGGCCTTCCCCACCGAGACGGTGTACGGCCTGGGGGCCGATGCGCTGAACGCCGATGCCGTGAAGCAGATCTTCGTGGCCAAGGGCCGGCCGCTGGACAACCCCATCATAGTACACGTCGCCTCCGCCGCCGACCTGGATCGCCTGGCGGAGAACGTGCCGGAGGAGGCCCGGCGCCTCGTGGACCGGTTCTGGCCCGGGCCGCTGACCCTGATCCTGCGCCGGTCCGGCCTGGTGCCGGACGGCGTCACCGGAGGCCTGGACACCGTGGCCGTGAGGATGCCGCGGAACAGCATCGCGCTGGCCCTGATCAGGGCCCTGGGCCGCCCGGTGGCCGCTCCCAGCGCCAATCTCTCCGGCCGCACCAGCGGCACCACGGCCGGCCACGTGCTGCAGGACTTCGCCGGCCGGATCGACATGGTGCTCGACGGCGGGCCGGTGCCAGTCGGCGTGGAGTCCACGGTCCTCGACCTCTCGCGCCGGCCGCCGGCCATACTGCGGCCGGGGGCGGTGACGCCGGAGGACCTGGCGCCGCTGCTGGGCCGCGTGGTGATGGGGCGGGGCCGCGGCGGCAGCCGCCGCTCCCCGGGCACCCGCTACCGCCACTACAGCCCCAGGGCCCGAGTCACGCTGGTCGAACAGAACGACCAGGAGGCCGTCGCCCAGCTGTTGCACGAGGTCGGCCGCAACAAGAGGAAGGTGGCCGTGGTAACGGCCGGGCATCCGTTCGTCGGCCCCGGAAAAGCCGGGCTGGTGGTCAGGCAGATGCCGCAGGACCTCGGAGAGTACGCCCGGCGCATCTTCGCCGTGCTGCGCGAGATGGACGAGCTGGCCGTGGACGAGATAATCATCGAGAAGATCGAGGAGAAGGGCATCGGGGTGGCCATCATGGACCGCCTCAAGAGGGCGGCGGCCCGGTGAGCACCGGTCCGGGCGGCGCGGCCATGGCCGGTCCCGCCGGCCGTTCCCATGATGTGATCATCGTCGGCGCCGGGCCGGCCGGGGCCACCCTGGCCGGGGAGCTCTCCCGCCAGGGCGTGGATGTCATCATGCTGGAGAAGGGACAGCTCCCCCGCTACAAGGCCTGCGCCGGGGGCATCACCGTAAAGGCAGCCCGGCTGCTGGGCCTGGACCTCGCCCCGGTGACCAGGGACACGGTGCTCGGGGCCCGGGTCGCCTGCGGCCGCAGGCGGCCCTTCACCAGGTCGTACCCCAAGCCGATGATCCACATGGTGATGCGCGACGAGTTCGATCACCTGCTGGCCCGGATGGCGCGCCAGGCCGGGGCGGCACTGGCGGAAAACGAGAGGGTGCTCCGGGTCCGCATGAACGGAGAAAGCGTCACGGTCGAGACAGGGGACCGCACCTTCGCCGGCCGGATCGTGGTCGGGGCAGACGGGGCCCGCAGCGCGGTGGCGGACAGTGCCGGCATCGCCCGGGATATGGACCTCGGCATCGGCCTGGAGGCGGAGATTTCAGTTCCTGGACAAAGGTTGGTACAATGGGAAAACCTGATGGGCCTGGACCTGGGACATATGCGCGGGGGATACGGCTGGGTCTTCCCCAAGGGGGACCACCTGTCCGTGGGCGCCGGGATCCCGTTTCGACAGGCGAGACGGCTCAAGTCCGGGTACCGGTCGGTGCTTGAAGCCCACGGCCTCCAGGACTGCCCGGCGACCAGGATCAGAAGCCACTGGCTGCCGGTGCGCCGCAAGGGAATGGCGATCCAGTCCGGGAGATGCCTGCTCCTGGGGGATGCCGCGGGCCTGGTCGACCCGGTCACCGGGGAGGGCATCTACAATGCCATCAGGAGCGCCCGGCTGGCGGCACCGGTGATAGTCGATTGCCTGCGGGGCCGCTCTCCGGGGCTGGCGGAATACGAGTCCGCGGTGGACAGAGAGATAATGCCGGAGCTACGGGCCGCCAGGGCGATGGCCAGGTTCTTCGCCTGGTTCCCGGGGCTCGTCTTCGATGCGGTGAGAAGCAGTGACCGGCTGTGGAATGCCTGCTGCCGGCTGCTGCGCGGCGAAGATACCTACATTACGCTGAGGAGCAGACTGGGCCCGGCCCGGGCCGTCTTTGACCTGCTGACCTTCTGAATAAGTGAGGTAGACAATGACAGATGCGAGAGGTGCCATGCCCCTGGTGGCCGTGGTGATGGGCAGCAAGTCGGACGAGCCGCTGATGCAGCCGGCCCTGGACATGCTGCAGGAGCTGGGTATCCCGTTCGAGGTGCGGGCCATGTCGGCCCACCGCACCCCGGACAAGACCCGCGACTACGCCCTCAAGGCCCGGGAGAGGGGGATCGAGGTCATCATCGCCGGGGCCGGCGCCGCCGCCCACCTCCCCGGCGTCCTGGCCAGCTGGACCATGGTGCCGGTGATCGGCGTGCCGTTGCCCACGAGCGACCTCAAGGGCATGGACAGCCTGCTGGCCATGGTCCAGATGCCCGGCGGAGTGCCCGTGGCGGTGGTGGCCATCGGCTCGGCCGGGGCCAGGAATGCGGCCCTGCTGGCGGCCCAGATGCTGGGCATCAAGCATGAGCCTATGAGAGAGGCCTACGCCGCCTACCGGCGGAAGCTGGCACAGGGATAGGCCGGAGCGCGCACACGCGACATCGGGGGTAAGAGATGATTGAACGATACTCCAGGCCGGAGATGAAGAGGGTCTGGTCCGACGAGGGCAAGTTCGAGAAGTGGCTGAACGTGGAGCTGGCCGTCTGCGAGGCCTGGGCCGAGCTGGGGGCCATACCCCGGGAGGACCTGGCCAGGCTGAGGAAGGCCGGGTTCAACCTCGGTCGCTACGAGGAGATACTCAAGGTAACCCACCACGACGTGACGGCCTTCGTCAACACCGTGGCCGAGAGCCTGGGACCGGAGAGCCGCTTCATCCACCTGGGACTGACCTCATCCGACATCATGGACACGGCCACCAGCCTGCAGCTGCTGGAGGCCGCGGACATCCTGGGACACGACATCGCCGGGCTGCTCGAGATACTGCGGAAGAGGGCGGTGGAGCACAAGCACACCATCATGATAGGACGCACCCACGGGGTCCATGCCGAGCCCATCACCTTCGGCCTCAAGCTGTCCATCTGGGTCAAGGAGATGGAGCGCAATGCCCAGCGCCTGGCCGACGCCCGGAAGATCGTCGGCGTGGGCAAGATATCGGGCGCGGTGGGCACCTACGCCACCGTCCAGCCGGAGGTGGAGGAGATAGCCTGCGCCCGACTGGGGCTGGCGGCCGCACCCGTATCCAGCCAGATCATTCAGCGCGACCGGCACGCGCAGTTCGTCACCACCCTGGCCATCATCGCCAGCTCCCTGGAGAAGTTCGCCACCGAGATACGCGGGCTGCAGAAGACGGAGGTCCTGGAGGCCGAGGAGCCCTTTGAAGCCGGCCAGACCGGCAGCTCGGCCATGCCCCACAAGCGCAACCCGGAGCTGTGCGAGCGGGTCTGCGGGCTGGCCCGGCTGGTCCGGGGCCACGCGCTGACCTCCATGGAGAACATGGCCCTCTGGCACGAGCGGGACATCAGCCACTCGTCGGCTGAACGCATCATCCTGCCCGACTCGTGCCTGGCGCTGGACTATACCCTCGGCATCTTCACCTACGTGATGACGGGCCTGCAGGTCTACCCGGAGCACA
>CALMBS010000214.1 GCA_937860285.1 uncultured Chloroflexota bacterium | reverse complement strand
CCTCTGAGCTACAGGGGCCCAAAATGGAGATAGGGGGATTCGAACCCCCGACCTCCGCGATGCGAACGCGGCGCTCTCCCAATTGAGCTATATCCCCAAAACCCTATTCTGCCGACGCTCAGCAGCTTCCTTCGGCAAGCTCGATTTTAAGGGCTCCATGATCGCAATGTCAAGGAACCATCACATGGCATCGCATTGAAGTGGGCGCTTCAGCCAGCATATAATACAGGCGAGAGGTGGCAGGTGGCTGACAAGCGATTGGTACGTGTAGCACTGGGCTGCGACCACAGGGGCCGCAACCTCAAACGACTGGCGATCGGGCACATCACCGAGAAAGGCGGCGTCTGCCAGGACTTCGGCACCAACGAGAGCGCCGCGGTGGACTACCCGGATGTCGCCCGCGCCGTGGCGGAGGCGGTGGCCAGGGGTGACTTCCACTTCGGCATCCTGGTCTGCGGCACCGGCATTGGGATGGGCATGGCCGCCAACAAGGTCAAGGGCATCCGGGCCGCCGTCTGCCATGACGTCTACACCGCTCTGCGCGCCCGCCAGCACAACAACGCCAACATCCTCTGCCTTGGCGAGGATATCGTGGGACCCGGGCTGGCCCGGGAGATGGTGGAGACCTTCCTGACCACCGGTTTCGAAGGCGGGAGGCACCTCGCTCGCGTCGAGAAGATCAGGGCGCTGGAAGGCAAGTAGACCGGATCCGGCAGCGCCCGCGATCCGCGCTTGGGAGCGAAGCATAGTGAGTGTCCTGGACTCGGTAGACCAGCCCGCAGACCTGAGGGGCCTGTCCCCGGAGCAGCTTCAGACGCTGGCCGGGGAGCTGCGGGAGGTGATGGTGGGGAGGATCTCCCGGAACGGGGGCCACCTCGCCTCGAGCCTGGGGGCCGTCGAGCTGTCCATCGCCCTGCACCGGGTGTTCGACAGCCCCACCGACAAGATAGTCTGGGACGTCGGGCACCAGAGCTACGCCCACAAGCTCCTGACCGGCCGCCGGGAACGCTTCGCCACGATTCGCCAGCAGGGCGGCCTCTCCGGGTTCACCGACCCCGGCGAAAGCCCCCACGACGCCTTCATCGGCGGGCATGCCAGCAACTCCATTTCGGCGGCCCTGGGCATGGCGCTGGCACGGGACCTGGCGAAGGGCAAGTATCATGTTGTGGCCGTCATCGGCGACGCCGCCCTGACCGGCGGCATGGCCATCGAGGCGGTCAACCACTGGGGCCACGTGGGCACCAGGTTGATCGTGGTGCTGAATGACAACGGCATGGCCATCTCCCCCAGCGTGGGAGCGTTCTCCCGGAACCTGAACCGCGTGCGCCTCGACCCCAGGTACGAAGCGGCCAAGAGGAAGGCCAGGGCCACTTTCACCCACCTTCCCTTCGGCGAGCCGGCCTGGACGGTGGGCAAGCGGCTGAAGGGCAAGGTGAAGCAGGCCCTGGTTCCGGGAGCCCTGCTGGAGGCCTTCGGTTTCACCTATGTCGGGCCCGTGGACGGCCACGATATCAAGAGCCTGGAGGCCGCGCTGACCAGGGCCCGGGACTACGAGGCCAAGCCCACCATCGTCCATGTCATCACCCGGAAGGGCAAGGGCTACCCCCCGGCCGAGGAGGACGCGGTCAGCTTCCACGGTGTGGCGCCCAGCCCGGCCAGCGTCAGCAACGGTCCGTCCTACAGCCAGGTTTTCGGGCAGACCGTGGTCCGGCTCATGCGCGAAGACCCGAGGGCAGTGGCCATCACTGCGGCCATGCTCGACGGCACCGGCCTGGCCGCGGCCGCCCGGGAGTTCCCCCAGAGGGTCTTTGACGTCGGCATCTGTGAGCAGCACGCGGTCACCCTGGCCGGCGGCCTGGCGTCCCGGGGGCTGGTCCCCATTGTGGCCATCTACTCCACCTTCCTGCAGCGGGCCTACGACCAGATAGTGCACGATATCGCTATCCCGAACCTGCCCGTGGTCTTCGCCATCGACCGGGCCGGCATCGTCGGCGACGACGGCAAGACCCACCAGGGCACGCTTGACCTCTCCTATCTCGGCAGCATCCCGGGCCTGACGGTGGCCTCCCCCAGGGACGAGAACCAGCTGCAGCACCTGATCTACACCGCGACTAAGGCCGGGAGGCCGATGGCGGTGCGCTACCCCAGGGGCACGGGGCCGGGGGCCGCGCTGGACAGCGCCCTCCGGGAGATCCCCCTGGGCCAGGCGGAGATCCTGCTGACCGGCCCCGACGTGACCATCGCAGCCATAGGGAGCACCGTTGGCCCTTCACTGGAGGCGGCGCGCATCCTCTCCGAGAAAGGGATATCCTGCACGGTGGTGGACGCCCGCTTCGTGAGGCCCCTGGACGGGGAGGCCATCGCGGCGGCCGCGCAGAGGACGGGGAGGGTGATCACCGTGGAAGAGAACACCCTCGCCGGCGGGTTCGGCAGCGCCGTCCTGCAGCTGCTGCAGGCCCGCGGCCTGGACGGCGTCCGGACGCGGTGCCTGGGGATACCGGACGAGTTCGTGGAGCACGCACCCCAGGCCTTCCTCCGCGCCAGGTACAGACTGGATGCCCCGGGAATCGCCGGCCGGGTGGTCGATTCATTCCCCGAGTTGCGCCAGCCCCTGCTTCACCGCAAATGAACCAGCCACGCTCTTTTCGCCAATACCTGGGGGCCCTGGAAGCCGAGCTGAGGTCGGTCCTGGGGGATAACCCCTCCCCACTGTACACCATGATGCGCTACCACCTGGGATGGGTGGATGAAAAGGGAGAACCCCAGCCCAGCCCCGGCAAGATGTCCCGCCCCACTCTCTGCCTGCTGGCCTGCGAGGCCGTCGGCGGCGATTGGCGCTCGGCGCTGCCGGCGGCGGCGGCCGTGGAGCTCATCCACAACTTCTCCCTGATTCACGACGACATCCAGGACGGCAGCTGGGAACGGCGGCGCCGGCCTACCGTGTGGAGGGTCTGGGGCGAGCCCCAGGCCATCAACGCCGGCGATGCTATGTACGTGCTGGCGCAGGTAGCCCTGTCCCGGCTGGACCAGAAGAAGGTCCCGCTGTCCAAGATCATCACCCTCTCCGGGCGATTGAGCCAGGCCAGCCTGCAGCTGTGCGAAGGGCAGTACCTGGACATCGAGTTCGAGAGGCACCTGGACATCACTGTGGACCAGTACCTGGACATGATCGACAAGAAGACGGCGGCCCTCTTTGCCGCGGCCCTCTACTTCGGGGCGTTCCTGGGAACGGACCGGGAGAGCCAGGTCGCCTCGCTCTTCTCCTTTGGCCGCAACCTGGGACTGGCCTACCAGGTGCAGAACGACCTGCAGGGCATCTGGGGAGAGGAAGAGGACGGCAAGGCCGCGCCGTACACCGACATCAGGAGCCGGAAGAAGACCCTCCCCATCGTCTACGCGTTTCACACGGCCGAAGGCAAGGACCGGGAGGCGCTGCTGGGCCTCTACTCCCAGCCCAAGGTGACCAGCTCCAACGTGCGGCGAGTGGTCCGCATACTGGAGAGGACGGATGTCCGGGCCTTCGCGGAGCGGATGAGGGACGGTTTCTACCACCAGTGCCTGGCGGACCTGGAGGCAGCCGCGCCGGATTCCCCGGCCAGGCGCCAGTTGGCCCGGGTGGCCGCCTATCTCATGGGGAAGGGGGTACCACACTAGCATGAAGACCTTCAACAAGCGCGGCGACGGGGGCGAGACCAGCCTCTTCCTCGGCCCGCGGGTGCCCAAGAGCGACGCTCACTGCGAAGCGTACGGCACCATAGATGAGGCCGTGTCCGCCATGGGGCTGGCCCGGTCCCTGTCGGCGAAGTCCGGGGTCCGCAGCCTGCTGCTGGCCGCCCAGAAGGACCTCTTCGTCCTGGCGGCGGAGCTGGCCACGCCCCCGCAGTCCCATGACCAGCTGGCCCAGAAGTACCCGGTGATCACCGGTAGCGACGTGCAGCGGCTGGAGGACGCCATAGTGGACATGGAGAAGACGGTCCGGATGCCCGCCAGCTTCGTGGTGCCCGGGGACAGCCCCGCCTCGGCGGCCATCCATGTGGCCCGGGCCATGGTGCGGCGGGCGGAGAGGCGCGTGGTCGCCCTGCGGGAAGACGGGCAGGTGCCCAACCCGGAGGTCATGAGGTACCTGAACCGCCTGGCCGATGTCCTTTTCACCCTCGCACTCTACGAGGAAACGGGGCCCGCCGAGTAGGCGGCGCCCGGAAGGCAACGGGACGCAGTCCATGGAAGTGATACCTTCGATCGACCTCAGGGACGGGCGGTGCGTCCGCCTCTATCAGGGCGACTACGCCCGGGAGACCGTCTACTCGGAGGACCCGGTGGGGACCGCACAGCACTGGGAATCCCTGGGCGCCCCGCGGCTGCACGTGGTGGACCTGGACGGCGCGGCCGGCGGCGAGCCGCGGCACCTGTCGGTCGTGGCCAGGATAGCGTCCGTCCTGAGGATCCCCGTCCAGGTGGGCGGCGGCATCCGCCGGGTCGAGACCATAGAGGAGTACCTCAAGGCGGGGATCCAGCGGGTGGTCCTGGGGACGGCGGCGGTGGAGCAGCCGGAGCTGGTGCAGGAGGCCTGCCGGGCCTTCGATGAGGCCGTCGTGGTCGGGGTGGATGCCCGGGACGGCATGGTCGCGGTGCGGGGCTGGCAGGACAGTACAGGCGTGGCGGCGGCCGACATGATAGCCCGGATGGAAGACCTGGGCGCCAGGCGCTTCATCTACACCGACATAGCCCGCGACGGCACCCTCACCTCCCCCAACTTCCAGGCCGTGGCCGACCTGATGAAGCGGGCCCGGTCACCCATCATCGCCTCCGGGGGCGTGACCTCGATAGCCCACCTGGAGAGGCTCAGCCGGCTGGGCGTGGAAGGCGCCATCATCGGCCGCGCGCTCTACACCGGGGACATCCGCCTGGACCAGGCCCTGGCAGCGCTGAGAAAGGAAGAGGACGGTGGACCATGCTGAAGTACGATCAGAGGGGCCTCATCCCGGCCATCATACAGGATGCCGACACCGGCGAGGTGCTGATGCTGGGGTACATGAACCAGGAGTCGCTGCGGCTGACCCTGGAGTCGGGACAGGTGTGGTTCTACAGCCGCAGCCGCCAGGAGCTGTGGCACAAGGGCGCCACGTCGGGCAACTACCTCAACCTGCGGGCCATCTGGAAGGACTGCGACAATGACACCCTGCTGGTGAAGGCGAAACCGGACGGGCCCGTCTGCCACACCGGCCACCAGACCTGCTTCTTCGAGCAGGTGGAGGGCCCGGGCTAGTCGCTCTTGCCGGGGTCCGCGGTCCCGTCGGACGGCTCCGACGCGCCAGCGTTTTCGGACTCGCCGGCCTGGTCCGCTTCATCGGCCTTCTCAGCTGACGCGGGCCGGCCAGCCGCGCCGCCGGTGTCAGCCTCGATAGCCCCCCTTAGGGCCGAGATGGCCACCTCTAGCTGGCTGTTGTCCGGCTGCCGCGTGGTCAGCCTTTGCAGGGCCAGGCCCGGAAGGAACGTCAGCCGCACCACCCGGTTCTCGGCGAACCTGGCGCTGAAGCGGGTGAACTCGTACCCTATGGCGGCGATGACCGGGATCAGCACTATCCGGGACGCGATGCGCACCCAGATGCTCGAGCTGGGCACCAGCGAGAACACCAGTATGGCGATCACCATCACCGCGAAGAGGAAGCTGGTGCCGCAACGGACGTGGGCCGTTGAGTACTTGGACACGGGCCCGGGCTCCAGGGGAACGTGGTGCTCATAGGCGTTGATGGTCTTGTGCTCGGCGCCGTGGTAGGCGAACACCCGTCTGATGTCGGGAATGAGGTTTACCGCCGCCAGGTAGAGGATGAAGATGACCACCCGGACCAGGCCCTCGATGAGGTTGCTGACCAGCCAGTGGTCGTGAAAGTGGGGGTCTATCAGGCGGTCGGTTATCACCAGCGGGACCACGAAGAAGACCGCCGCGGCGAAGGCGAAGGAGGCCAGCAGTGTCCCCCACAGGATGGGCCCCGATATCTTCTCTTCCTCCTCCCCCAGGGAGACGTTGGCCGACTCGAACAGGGCGCTGGCGCCCAGCGCCAGGCTCTCGACCAGGGCCACCACACCTCTCACGAACCATATCTTCCTGATCCCGGTCTGCGCGTTCGAGACGGGCCTGGTGGTGACGTGGATCTTGCCGTTGGGGCCGCGGACAGCCACCGCCATGCTGCGCTGTCCGCGCATCATGACCCCCTCTATGACTGCCTGGCCGCCGTAGTGGAACTCCTTCAGCAAGTTTCCCCCTCACCAAAAACAGGAGAGCGGAGTCCAATTCTCCGCTCCCTGGAATGCTCAGCTACAATGGCTCCCCCGCAGGCGCTATCCGGATAATCTACTCTTCCTTTTTCTCGGCCGTCTTGCGAGCGTAGCGCTTCTTGAAGCGCTCCACCCTCCCGGCGGTGTCGACAATGCGGTACTCACCCGTGAAGAGCGGGTGGCACTTGCTGCAGATCTCGGTCTTGATCAGCTTCTTGGTGGCGCCGGTGGTGAAGCTGTTGCCGCAGGCGCAGGTCACCTTGGCGTCGGGGTAGTACGTGGGGTGTATCTTTTCCTTCATTTCTCTGTTTCCACCGGATAAACGCTGACCTTCCTCCGGTCCTTGGAGGCCCATTCGAACTTGACCACGCCATCGGTCAGGGCGAAGAGGGTGTGGTCCCTGCCCACTCCCATGTTGCTGCCCGGAAGCAGGCGCGTCCCTCTCTGGCGCACCACGATATTGCCGCACTTGACCGTCTGGCCGGCGTACTTCTTCACGCCCAAGCGCTTGGGCTGACTGTCGCGGTTGCCCCTGGTGCCACCCGAGGCCTTCTTATGTGCCACTGTGATCCTCCATCTTGTGCCCCCGCCCGGCGTGTATCTCCTTGATCGCCAGCCTGGTGTGGTACTGCCGGTGTCCCCTCTTACGCCGTTCCCTCACCTTGGGCTTGAAGTGGAACACGAGCACCTTGTCGCCGCGGGTCTCGTCAACCGCCTCGGCCAGGACCTTGGCCCCCTTCACGTGGGGGTTGCCCACAAAGACCTTCTCGTCGCTGGCAACGAGCAGAACCTTGTCCAACTCGACCTTGCTTCCCGGCTCGACAGCCAGGCGGTCGACCTCGATCACCTGACCGGGGGAAACCCGGTACTGCTTTCCTCCGGTTTCAATTACAGCGTAAATGGTCTTCCTCCGCACACAGAGATGCAGCCTAAATGTTACTGTTCCCACGCTCACCCTGTCAAGTTCAAGCGTCCTTGACAACCACACTCGGCCAAAGGTAAACTCTCATCTGCAAGGGCCACCGGAAGGCCGTCCTCTCGGTGCTGCCTGCCTCAGCAAAGCAGCTCCCCTGCGGACGATGAGTCGGACCGGCGGCTTGAGCGATCATCGACCGGCCCCGTGGTGTAGCGGTCTAACATGCCACCCTGTCACGGTGGAGATCAGGGGTTCGAATCCCCTCGGGGTCGCCA
>CALMBS010000213.1 GCA_937860285.1 uncultured Chloroflexota bacterium | reverse complement strand
TCCTTCGCGTAGTCCACGTACACCGTGTAGCTGTGCCTTACCCGGTTGGAGGCCACAGAGGCGTCCGGCACGGTGAAACTGATGCCCACGGTGCCTCTCTCGTTGTTGGCCAGGGTCGCGGGGTAGTTGTCGCTGGCGTACTCTCCGCCGGCCCAGTCGAACTCCACCTTGGCGCCCTTGATCTCGATTGTCTCGCCAGTGGTGTTGAGCACCGAAACCTGGAGAGTCGCCGTAGACCCCGCTTGGTAGGCCTGGACCGTGCCGCCCAGCAGCGCATCGGCCCCCTTATAGGCCGTGTTCAGCCAGGTTGTCGAGCTGATAGCGGCCACCGCTGGAGCGGGCGCCAGGGCCGCCGGCAGCGCCAGGACCACGAACATGATGCCAATCACCATGAGCAGGAACGCGGGCTTTCTCATCATACTGACCCCTCCTTCGATTCTCAGTTCGCCGGTCAGGCCGGCCGGACCTGGCCCGGGCCTAGTCCGTGACCATGACCGAAGCGTACCCGACGACCTCAGAGTAGTCGCCGGTGATGTCACCTGAGGTAGCATAGCGCAGGAGGCTGGCCTTCCCGGCCCCCAGCTCCCTGGCAGCGACGATCATGGCCATGACCGGACCGGGACCGCACATGCTGATGTTCTGGCTGATCACGGTGGCCTCCACCCGGGCCGCATCCAGCTTGAGGATGGCCTCGATGGCCAGACGGTCCTTACGGCTGGCAGACGCCTGCGACTCGTAGTGGCTGAAGTCGCTGCTGGCGATGATCAGTCCATCTCTCCCCTTGAGAGCGGCGGCAATGGCCCCGCCAAGGTCCCGGGCGATCTCCACATCCTGCCTCAACATGGCGATGGGCACAATCCTGAACCCGGAACCGTACACGTACTGCAGGAAGGGCACCTGGACCTCCAGGGAATGCTCCATGCCATGCGCCAGGTCGTCCCACTTGGCCCATCTGCCCCCGGCCACCACCGCCTCTCCCACCTCCAGGTCCACATCCACCGAACCCATTGGGGTCTGCCAGGGGCCCTGGCGGCCCACCGCCACCGCAGCCCCCAGGCCGCGATGGTTGGGGCCCAGGATCACCACGGTCCCGGGCATCTTCTCCGCGGCCAGCCGGGCGAAGCCGTTGGCCGCCACCGGCCCGGAGTACACGTATCCGGCGTGAGGGCTGACCAGCCCCACCGTGTGCCGTTCGGCCGACCGGTTCTCGCCGGGAAGGGCGCCGGGACCGAGGGGGTGCCTGAAGCAGTCCTCGATCTGGCGCTGCAGGCCGGCGAATGAACCGGCATAGAAGGATCCGGCTACCGCGGGCTTCCTCAACTCATTGCTCCAAGTCCGATTATAGACCGGGAGTCCAGACCCTGGCACCTGCCGCGGCTGCCTATGCCCGGAGGCGGTCCAGCCTTTCGGTCAGGTCCCGCTGCCTTATGGCCATGGTGAGATCACCCCTGGTCTTCTCCAGGATGCCCCGCAGCACATCGGTCGCCCTTCTCAGCCCGAACGTGAGGGCATCGGGGAAGTCCATGGTCACCAGGATGCCGTAGATGTCATCCATGTAGGAGAGCAGCTCCTCGCACCCCGCGGTGTCGTTCTTCCTCAGGGTATCGAGCAGGTGGCGCCGCATCTCCCCGACGGCCTCCGCCATTCCGTGAAGGTAGGCCGGATACGCCACCCCCAGCTCCTCCGGCGTGGGCAGCGCCTGGTTCAGCACCAGCGCCAGGGTGATGGAGCCCTCCGCGTACTCTTTCTGGGCATCGTGGATGAAGCCTGCGTGCTTCATCTCCAGATGGTCCGCCACGGATGCCTTGGCCTCTTCCACCAGCTGCCGCGCTGCGGCCAGCGACTCCCGCGCCGAGTCAAACTCGCCGCGATGGATGGCCCGTATGGAATTGGCGCTGTGCCGGATGACTTCGCGGCCCATCCGCAGGGCCTTTTCCCGGGCGGCATCCTCCGCCGCGAAACTGGCGCGGATCCTCTGCGCCGTCGCTTCCAGGTTAGAGGTGGCTCTTACCATTCTTCACACTCCGATCCAAGATTATGCCTTCGCCTTCATCTTCACAGCCAGCTTCCGGGCGGCCGCCTCCACATCATCCAAGCCCAGGACGGCGCTGATCACCGCCGCGGCATCCGCCCCGGCCCTGACAACCTCCCGGACGTTCCCGTGGTTGATCCCACCGATGGCCACCAGCGGCACGGATACCCTGGACCGTGTGCGCCGCAGCGTATCCAGCCCGACGAGCCGGTACGTCTCCTTGGAGGTGGTGGGGTAGACCGACCCCAGGGCCACATAGTCGGCGCCGCCGGCCTGGGCCCGGACCGCCTCGGCGGCGCTGTGGGTGGAGCAGCCAATCAGCATGTCCAGGGGAAGGATGCGGCGCGCCTCCGCCGGAGGCAGGTCGTCCTGTCCCAGGTGAATTCCGTCGGCCTGGACCGCCAGGGCCACATCGATGTGGTCGTTCACCACAAAGAGGACGCCCTGGTCAGTGCAGAGCGCCCGCAGCCGCCGGGCTGCGGCCAGCACGTCGGCCTTGCGCCCGTGCTTGTCCCTCAGCTGGATAGTCCTGGCCCCGCCGCGCACGGCGGCGGCCGCCACCTCCACCTCGTCGCGCCCTCCCAGGGCCGTCGCATCCAGGACCAGGTACAGCCCATTCAACCGCCCGGCCCTGTCACGCCTCAGCAGCCGGCCCACCAGGTGCTGCTCCAGGTCATAGACCTCGAAACGGGCTTTCTCAAATCGTCCGGCTTGCCCCTCCAGCGGCCCGCCGGAGAGGCGGCTCAGCTCCTCCAGCACGCGCAGGGACTCCTGCGCCCTCCGCGAGTTGGCCTGCACCAGGGCCGGCAGGTCACGGTGCGGCGCCGCCGCGCGCCCGGCGGCCGGTGCCCCCGTGCGCCCCACCAGCGGGGCACCTACGTCCTCCGCCACGCGGCGGGCCGAGATGAGCTCCCGCTCCAGAGGGCCCAGGGACCTCACCACATTGTGGCGCAGCGTCTTCAGCCGGCGGGATAGCGGGATGTCGTTGAGCAGGAAACGGGACACGTCCTCCAGGACCCGGAGTCCCTCCCCGAGGCGGTCCAGGTTGGCGTCGACCAGCCGCAGCACTAGACCTCGGTCACGCCAGGCTGCAGGTCCTTCACCGATTCAGGCATCTGCCCCTCGCGTGCCGCATCGATCATGCCCTGAACCTCTGAAGGCATCTCCATGCCCAGGTCCTGGAACTTCTTCTCCGTCCACCGGCCGATGTTGCGCGGGTCCTTGTAGTAGTCCTCGCCGG
>CALMBS010000212.1 GCA_937860285.1 uncultured Chloroflexota bacterium | reverse complement strand
AGAAGGAGGACATAATGGACGGTATAAGCGGAAAGCTATTCGACGAGTTCCCTGCGGACAGCAACTGGGACGCAGTGGTGATAGGCGGCGGACCGAACGGCCTGATGACCGCGGCCTACCTGGCGAAGGCCGGGGCCAAGGTCTGCGTGGTGGAGCGGCGCTACGAGGTCGGCGGCGGGCTGGCCACGGAGGAGATCCTCTTCCCCTGCTACTACTCCAACATGCACGCCATCTACCACATGATGGTGGACTACATGCCGGCCATCAAGGACTTCAACCTGGACGTTCACGCCCTGACCTGGATCAAGCCGAACCTCCAGATGTCCATGGTCTTCAGCGATGGCACCTGCCTGCTGCTGACCAAGATGATTGAGGACACCCTGGACTCCTTCCACAAGTACTCCACCAAGGATGCGGTGGCCTTCGGCAAGCACATGCGCACCTGGCAGCGGATGATGGACGAGATCGTGGGACCGGCCACCTACTTCCCGGCCAAGCCATCGCTGGACCTCATCGTCAGCATGCAGAAGACCGAGATCGGGAAGGAACTCCTGGAGCTCAACGAGATGAGCCCGCTCCAAGTCATGAAGGAGCACTTCGAGAACGACAAGATCCGGGCCCTGCTGCTCTACGCCACCTGCATGTGGGGGCTGGACCCCAATGAGACCGGCGTGGGGCTGTTCGTGCCCCTGCTGCTCACCCGGGCCATGGACAAGAGCGTGCTTCTGGGCGGGTCCCACAAGATGGCCGGCGCCTTCTCCCGTGAGATCCTGCGCAACGGCGGCATGATACTGGACGCCACCCAGGCCAACCAGATCATAGTGGAGAACGGCAAGGTGGCCGGTGTCGACACCTGGGAAGGCCGCACCCTGCACAGCAAGGTGGTCATCTCCAGCCTCGACCCGCGGTCCACGTTCCTGGACCTCATCGGGCCCAAGAACCTGCCGGGGACCTTCCTCAAGGACAGCGCCGAGGCCTGGAAGTACGACAAGTGGAGCTACTACACCCTGCACACCGTCTCGAAGGAGATGCCGAAGTACAAGTGCGACGACCCCTGGGCGGACGAGAGCTTCATGACCGTCGTCGGCTTCGATAGCTGCGACCAGGTGGTGAACCACTGGAAGAGCGTCGTAGGCGGCAAGCTGGACTACAAGGCCATGGGCGGGCATGTGACCTGTGAGAGCTTCTGGGACCCGCACCTGGTGCGGAAGCCCGGCGGACACGTCTCCTTCCTGCAGATGCACTCCCCGTATGGCATCGAAGGCGGGTGGGAGAAGAAGAACAAGGAAGTGGATGCGGCTATCATGGAGAAGTGGGTCAAGGCCGCCCCCA
>CALMBS010000211.1 GCA_937860285.1 uncultured Chloroflexota bacterium | reverse complement strand
AAGGCGCCTTCGCCATCGAGAGCCTGGAGCGCGGGGACTTCGTCCTGGTCCACGTCGAGGCCCCCGACGAGGCCGGCCACAACGGCGACCTAGACCAGAAGATCAGGGCCATAGAGAGCTTCGATCGCCACGTGGTGGGGCCGCTCCTCTCGAGGCTTGACCGGGAGCCCCGCTCGCGGCTCCTGGTCCTTCCCGACCACCCCACCCCCATCCGCGTCCGCACCCACACCGGAGACCCGGTGCCGTTCGCCTGGTGCGGGCACGACATTGCCGCCAGCGGGGCCGGCGGCTTCAGCGAGAGGGAAGCCGCCGCGGGGCGCCTGCGAATAGAGGAAGGCCACACGCTTATGGGCCGTTTGATTCACCCGGAAAACTTGGTAGAATAGACCAGATGTCTCTGATCGTGCAGAAGTACGGCGGCAGCTCGGTGGCTGACGCCGAGAAGATGAAGAACGTGGCCCGGCGCGCCATCGCCGCCATGGGGGAGGGCAACCAGGTAGTGGTGGTGGTCTCCGCCATGGGCGACACTACCGACGACCTGATCGACCTGGCCCACCAGATAAGCAGCCAGCCTGACGACAGGGAGATGGACGTTCTGCTCTCCACCGGGGAGATCGTGTCCAGCACCCTGCTGGCCATGGCCATCAAGTCCTTCGGGCAGAAGGCCATCAGCCTGAGCGGGGGCCAGGCCGGTATCCAGACCGACGGCATCTACAGCCAGGCGCATATCCGCGCCATCAGTCCCGCCCGGGTGAAGAGCGAGCTGGCGGAGGGCAACATCGTGGTGGTGGCCGGGTTCCAGGGCGTGACCGAGTCCATGGACGTCACCACCCTCGGCCGCGGCGGTTCCGATACGACGGCCGTGGCCCTGGCGGTGAGCCTCGGGGCGGACATGTGCCACATCTACACCGATGTCGAGGGGGTGTTCACCGCCGACCCGCGCATCGTCCCCGAGGCGCGCAAGATCCTCGAGATCGACTACGAGGAGATGGTGGAGCTGGCCACCTACGGCGCCCGGGTGATGCACCCCAGGGCGGTCGAGATCGGCCAGCTCTACAAGATGCCCATACTCGTGGCCTGCAGCTTCAACAACAGACCGGGGACGGTTATCCGCGGAGGGATTCCTATGGAAATGCGCAACAAGGCGCGCGGCATTGCCCATGATCTCAACGTGGCCAAGGTCACTGTTCTGGCCGTTCCGGACAAGCCGGGAATAGCCGCCATGGTGTTCGAGCCCCTGGCGGCCGCCAACGTCAGCGTGGACACCATCGTTCAGAACTCCAGCGTTGACGGAAAGACAACCGACCTGACCTTCACCGTGTCCCGGAACGACCTGGCCAAAGCCATGTCCGTGGTGGAGCCCATATCCAAGTCGATCGGCGGCAAGGGCTGCGTGAGCGACGCCAAGCTGGGCAAGGTCAGCATAGTGGGGACCGGGATGCAGAACACTCCGGGGTATGCCGCCCGGATGTTCAAGGCCCTGTATGACTCGGGCATCAATATCGAGCTCATTACCACTTCCGAGATCAGGATCACCTGCATCGTAAATGAAACCCGGGTGGCCGATGCCGTAAGGTCTCTCCACAAGGCATTCCAGCTTGACCAGGCATAGGCCCCGGGCAAGACCGGGGGCCCGGGGAAGACCGGGGTTCCGGTGTCCGGAGACACCCGTCCCCTGGCCACAGAGTGCCGGGGGAAGAAGCATTCTCATGACTGAAAGTACCTTCAGCGGAAATGCCGATGGTTAAGAAGCGGATAGCCATTGTAGGCTTGGGATTGATCGGCGGGTCCCTGGGCCTGGCGCTGGCGCGTGCCCGCACGGAAGGGCCGGAGCTGGTGGGCTGCGCCCGCCGGCCGGAGACCGCGGAGCGGGCCCTGCGGCTCGGCGCCATCGACCGGGCGGTGACCTCTCTGGCGGCGGCCGTCGAGGGGGCCGACCTGGTCATCCTGGCCACACCCACCATGTCCATCAAGGAGATACTCCCCCAGATCGCCCCGCACCTGGCGCCAGGCTGCGTGGTCACCGACGTGGCCAGCACCAAGCTCCAGGTCATGCACTGGGCAGAGGACCTCCTCCCACCCGGCACCAGCTTCGTCGGCGGCCACCCCATGGCCGGCAAGGAGCTCTCCGGGATCGAGGTGGCCGAGGCCGCGCTGTTCCAGGGCTGCACCTACTGCATCGTCCCGGGGCGCGGCGCCTCCGATGATGCCATGCAGGCCATCGTGGACCTGGCCCGGCAGGTGGGGGCCCGCCCTGTGTTCCTCACCGCCGGCGAACACGATTACTTCGCGGCCGGCACCAGCCACCTGCCACTGGTCCTGGCCTCCGCCCTGGTGATGGCCACCACCAGGAACCCCCGGTGGGCCAAGATGTCGGACCTGGCCGCCACCGGGTACGCCAGCACCACCCGCCTGGCGTCCCAGCACCCGCGCATGAACCGGGACATCTGCCTCACCAACGGGGAGAACATAGTGGCCTGGATCGACGAGCTCACCAGGGAGCTGGGGCGGTTCCGGAGTCTGATAGCTGACGGCGATCTGAGCCTGGAGCAGGCCTTCGAGAGGGCCCGGCAGGCGCGGAACGCCTGGATAGAGGAGCATGGTAAGAAGAGTTAGGAAGCCGCAGCACGCCAGGGGCGAGGTCACGCCTCCCGGCGACAAGTCGATCTCACACCGGGCCGTCATCCTCAACAGCCTGGCCGATGGCACGGCCAGGGTGGCCAACTTCGCCCCGGGGGCGGACTGCGCCTCCACCGTCTCCTGCCTGCGCGCCCTGGGAGTGAAGATCGAATCCCCCGCCGGGGCCCGCTCCGCCATCGACGTCCAGGGAGTAGGCGTCAGAGGCTACACCGAGCCGGCCACGGTGCTCGACGCCGGCAACAGCGGCACGACGATGCGCCTCCTCACCGGCCTGCTCACCGGGCAGGGTTTCTTCACCGTGATCAGCGGCGATGCTTCGCTCTGCACGCGGCCAATGGGCCGGCTGATCCACCCCCTGCGGCTGATGGGCGGCCGCATCTACGGCCGCAACCGGGACACGCTGGCGCCCCTGGCCATCAAGGGCCAGGAGATCCACGGCCTGGACTACACCCTGCCGGTGGCCAGCGCCCAGATCAAGTCCGCCATGCTCATCGCCGGGCTCTTCACCGGCATGAAGGGGAAGACCATAGTGCGGGAGCCGGCCCTCTCCCGCGACCACACGGAGCGGATGCTGCGGGCCATGGGCGTCAAGGTGACCTCCGAAGGACCCACCTCCACCCTGGTCTGCCCGGCGGCCCCTCCGAAGGCCCTGCACATCGAAGTCCCCGGCGATATCAGCTCCGCGGCCTGCTGGCTGGTGCTGGGCGCCGTTCATCCGGATGCCAGGATCACCCTGAGAGGGACTGGCACGAACCCCACCAGAACCGGTATCATTGATGTCCTGCTGAAGATGGGGGCCAGACTCAAAATCGAGAACGAGCGCATGTCCAACGACGAGCCGGTGGCCGACCTGACTGTCGAATCGAGCCGTCTTTCGGCCGTAGACATAGAGGGAGACATCGTTCCCCGCCTCATAGACGAGGTGCCCGTCCTGGCCGTGGCGGCCTGCCTGGCCCGGGGCACCACCACCATTAAGGACGCGGCGGAGCTGCGGGTGAAGGAGACGGACCGTATCGCCTACCTGGTGTCGGAGCTCTCGAAGATGGGGGCCGACGTGGAGGAAAGGCCGGACGGCATGGTCATCCGGGGCGGCGAGAAGCTCGCCGGGGCCGGCTGCTCAAGTCACGGTGACCACCGCATGGCCATGGCCCTGGGGATAGCCGGGTCCGTGGCTGACGGCGAAACGCAGATTGAGGATGCGGAGGCAGTGGACATCTCATATCCCGGTTTCTGGCAGGAGCTCGAGAGAGTGGCCACCGGCTGATCATGGTGATGGAGGAGAGAAATGACTACTGAGCTGATTCACCTCGGTTTCAGCAACATGGCAGCCATCGACAAGGTGATCGCCATCATATCGCCCAACTCAGCGCCGTCGAAGCGCCTCATACATGACGCCAAGAGCAAGGGACACGTCATCGACATGACCAATGGACGGCGGACCAAGGCGGTCCTCATCATGGACAACGGCCACATCGTGCTGTCGGCCATCACTCCGGAGACCATCTCCGGAAGGGTGGCCAGCATGCGCCGGGCCGGCCCGCGAAGCCAGTTCGAAGAAGCGGAACAGGCGGAGTAGGAACGATGTCTCTGCTGATCATACTGTCAGGCCCTTCAGGAGCGGGCAAGGATGCCGTGCTCAACCGCATGAAGGAGCTCAACCTGCCCTTCGACTACATGATCACCTCCACCACCCGGCCCCCGCGCTCCGGCGAGAAGGACGGCATCGAGTACCACTTCGTGTCGGAGTCCGGGTTTCAGGAGATGCTGCAGCGCGGGGACCTCATCGAGTCGGCCAAGGTCTACGGGTACTGGTACGGAGTGCCCAAGCACGAGCTCAAGCAGGGCCTGGACGCCGGCAAGGACCTGATCCTCAAGATGGATGTCCAAGGCGCGGCCACCATCCGGAACCTCCTGCCGGGAGCGGTCCTGGTCTTCCTCACCCTGCCGTCGCTGGAGGACTATGAGCGCCGCCTCAGGCAGCGCAAGACCGAGACCGACACCGACTTGAAGGTGCGACTGGGGAAGGTAACCGAAGAGATGCGGAGCATGCTTATCTTCGACTACGTCGTGGTCAATCGCGAGGACCAGCTGGACGCCGCCGTGGACCAGATCCGGGCCATCTTCACCGCCGAGAAGTGCCGGGTGACGCCGCACGTCGTCCAGTTCAAGTAGCCGCGGCTGGTGCGCCGGGGGCGGCTGCCGGCGGCTGGCCTAGATGAACTCGTCCAGGAGGGCCTCGACCCGGCGCGGGTCGATGGTCTCTTTCACCAGGGATTTCCTCCCCGCCGCCGAGCTCGATGCGGCGGTGGCAGCATCCCCCGCAGCGGCAGTTGCCGCATCGACTTCGTCCTCGAAGGCCGGCCTGTCCTGCTGGTACACGATGCCGATGGGGATCCGATCGCCCCACTCCTCGCATCGGCCTATGGCCGCCATCCGGTCGGCCGCGTTGTAGTCGGTCTCCTCGAGCTTGTAGACCCTCTCCCGGTACCAGGCATGTGTGTTTCGGTGATTGAAGGAGACGCACGGCTGCAGGATGTCTATCAGGGAGAAGCCGCGGTGCTGGATGCCTCTCTTGATCAGACTAGCCAGGTGGTCCGGATCGCCGGCGAAGCCCCGGGCCACGAACGTTCCGCCGGCGGCTACGGCCACCGCCAGCGAGTTGAGGGGAGCCGGCGCGCCCTGCGGCGTGGTCCTGGTGACAAAGCCCTTGTCGCTGGTGGGCGAGGCCTGTCCCTTGGTCAGGGCATAGACCTGGTTGTTGTGGACCAGGTAGGTGATGTTGTGGTTGCGCCGCACGGCGTGGAGGAAGTGGTTGCCGCCTTCCCCATAGCCATCGCCATCTCCGCCGACCGCGATGACGGTCAGCCCGGGGTTGGCCATCTTGGCCCCTGCGGCCGCCGGCAGAGCCCGCCCGTGAAGCACGTTCAGCACGTTGCCCCGCGTGTAGTGCGGCAGCTTGCCCGCCTGGCCAATCCCGGACACCAGGAGCACTTCATGGGGCTCCAGCCCCAGGTCCACCAGGGCCTTCTTCAGGGCGTTGAGGATGCCGAAGTTGCCGCAGCCCGGGCACCAGGCTGGCCGGCCCCCGGAGTAGTCAGCGAGCTTTACCATGATCAGGCCACCTCCTTCCTGAGCTGCCCGACGATGGCGGCCGGTGCAAAGGGACGGCCGTCGAACCTGAGAATGCTGCCCGATACCCGGTGGCCCGTCTCCGCCCGCAGCAGGCTGGCAAACTGGCCAGTGGCGTTGCTCTCGACGGTGAAGGTCCTCCGGGCCCCCTCAAGGGCCCGGTTCGCCGCCTCGGCCGGGAAGGGCCAGATCTCGCCGAAATGGACCAGGTTCACGCTGAGGCCATCGCGCCCGGCCACGTCCACCGCTTCCCTGAGGGCCCCCAGCGTGCTCCCCCAGCCGATCAGCGTGATGTCGGCCCCGGCGGGCCCATACGTCCTCGGGCCTGACATCTCCCCCGCCAGGCCCTTCAGCTTGCGCTGCCGCTTGGCCATCATGGCCGTCCTGGTCGCAGCGTCCTCGATCAAGTGCCCCTCCTCGTCGTGCTCGTCCGAATCGGCCACCACCAGCGCGGTGGAGAGACCAGGGAAGGCCCGCGGCGATATCCCGGAGGGCGTGATCTCGTACCTGCGGTAGGGAGCCGGCTGCGACGGGCCGGTCCCGCCCAGGAGCTCCCCTCGCCTGATCTCCACCGCGGCCAGGTCGAACTTCTCCGCGGTGGCGTACGAGCTGGCCAGGTACTGGTCCGTCAGGACCACGGCCGGCAGCTGGTAGTGCTCGGCCAGGTTGAAGGCCTTCACCGTCAGCCAGAAGGCGTCCTCCACGTCGGCCGGGGCCAGCACCACCCGCGGGAAGTCCCCATGGGACGCGTGAAGGGCAAAGAGAAGATCGCCCTGTTCCGTCCTGGTGGGCAGGCCGATGGCCGGCCCCGCCCGCTGGCCGTCCACAATCACCACCGGCGTCTCGGTCATCCCGGCCAGTCCCAGCCCTTCCACCATGAGGCAGAACCCGCCGCCAGACGTGGCCGTCATGGCCCGCACCCCGGCGTACGCCGCCCCGACGACCATGTTGACGGCAGCGATCTCGTCCTCCGGCTGCACTACCAGCACCCCCAGGTCGGCGGCCTTCTCCGCCATGTACTCCATGATGGTCGTGGAGGGCGTCATGGGGTAGGCCGAAACGAACCGGCACCCGGCCGCCAGCGCCCCCAGGGCCACCGCCTCGTTGCCGTTGAGCAGCATCCTCCTCGCGCCGCCCCCCGCCTTGAGCTGCGGTCCCGGTCCGGGGAGGGAGCTGGCCCCGGCCAGCTCATGGCCGCGCGCAGCGGCGGCGGCATTGCCCTGGCCGGCGTTTCCTCCGCCGAAGTATTCCAGGACCACCGACTGCAGGGCCGCCACGTCATAGCCCAGGAGCGCCATGGCCGCGCCCACCGCCACCATGTTGGCGGACCGCCGGTTCCCGGCGGCCTCCAGGGCGGCCCGCTCCAGCGGGAGACCCAGCAGGCCGTTCCCCTGGTATGGTTCGCCGACGGCGTCCCGGTCGAAGATGACGGCGCCTCCGGCGCGCACCTCCGCGCGGTGCAGATCGATGCTCTGCCGGTCCAGCGCCACCAGGATGTCCTGGGTCTCCGATATGGCGCGCACCTCCGAATCGGCGGCCCGCACCCGGAAGAAGTTGTGCCCGCCCCGCACCCGGGACTCGTAGTCCTGGTCAGCGAAGACGCTCAAACCATGGCGGGCCAGCGCTTTGGCGATGATGAATCCGGCGGCCTGCACTCCCTGCCCCGCCTCCCCACCCACCATGAGGCTCGTGTCCACTCCCATAGTCCACCTCCCTGCCCACCTGTGGCCTCCGGCCCGCCCGTGCGCGGCCCGCGGCCGGGGGCTCCCATTTCGCAGCCGCTACCCGACGACGGCCGTAATCAGGGGCCCCACGTCGGAGGGCTCAGTGTCCACCTTCACCCTGTCCCCCACCTGCAGCTCGTTGAAGATGTCACGCTCGGCGCGGCACGCCTGGTAGTAGGTGTAGTCCTCACCGGACA
This sequence comes from uncultured Chloroflexota bacterium, assembly GCA_937860285.1. Classification (GTDB taxonomy): domain Bacteria; phylum Chloroflexota; class Dehalococcoidia; order UBA2247; family RBG-13-53-26; genus JAFGCL01. The sequence goes on along the minus strand of CALMBS010000211.1, from coordinate 183 downwards.
CCAGGTGCAGGGTGACCATGTACGAGATCCTGTCGTACGAGGCGCCGATCCGCTCCAGAGCAGGATCGTCCACCACCAGCTCGCCGGCCGCCGGGAAGCACTGCCGGATTTCCTCCTCAATGGTCGGATCGAAGACGATGTCCAGATGGCCGTCGACAGGCTCGTTGCGCACCAGGATGAACC
>CALMBS010000210.1 GCA_937860285.1 uncultured Chloroflexota bacterium | reverse complement strand
GCCCTTACGGGGCTGGTACTCGATGGGGATATCGTGGACCCTCAGCTTCATCCGGCTGGCCTTGATGGCGATCTCTGGCTCAATAGCGAAGCCGCTGGAGACGATGTCCATTCCCTCGAGATGGCTCCTCCTGATCCCGTAGAGCCCGGTGGCATAATCGCGGCCCTGGAAGCCGTAGGCGCATCTTATCGTGTTGTGAAACACCTGATTCCCGATGCGATTCAGGAACGGGATGTTGTCCCGCCCGCTGCTTCTGGAGCAGTAGACTACATCAGATGTGGCCAGGAGGTCAATCATCTGAGGTATGAAGTCGGCGGGGTACGTGCCGTCGGCATCGATGAAGATGACGTAGTCTCCTTCAGCATGCCTGAGGCCGGTCATCATGGCCTCCCCTTTGCCCCGGTTCTGCACATGCCGTACTATCCGGCACGGGAACCGGCTGGCGATGAGGCTGGTGGCATCCACTGAGCCGTCGTCGACGACGAGGACCTCGCACCGGCCGTCCACGGCCTGGAACACGTTGTCCAGGACAAAGCCGATGCCCGCCTCTTCGTTGTATGCCGGCACAATGACGCTGGCCAGGACGTTGGAACCGACCTCGACCTCCTTAAGGATTCTGATGTCTTCTGCCGATACAGCCATTCAATCCCTCCGCACAGTCCTATTCCCTAAGTGAACCGGGTGGGCTGCCGAGCCCACCGCGGGAATGACTCCAGGTCAGTCGTGCGCCACGCCGGGATTCCGGCCGTGCGTGCGCGGCGTCCACAGGCATGCTGCTGAGGGTGGAAGGTGACCGCGGGCTGCGGGTGAATCCGGCGGGAAAGCGTGATGGCAGGTACGTTGTCCTGTCGCGCAGAGCTGCCGAGTTTAGTACTTCTGAGATCCTCATTAGAGTCGTATCGATTCGTGCTGCCGATGCGCTACTCGCATCCTTCACGGGTCAAATGCCGGCGGCAGTATACGATAACAAAAACGTGAAATCAATACCCTCGACACGTTTGCGGGTCACGATTTCGTCACATTGCCGCGTGAACTTGTCACGATGACTCGGCTCCCCGTGACGAGCGGGGTCCGCAACACTACGCGTCGCATTTGACACGGTGGCCTGAAGTAGAGCGGTCTGCCACGCTGTGCGGGCCTGTCGAACCCTGGAGATGCCGCCTTTCCACTTGGGATCTGCCCGATGGCGTGCGCCGCGGCCCGCAAGCTCGCATTTCCGGCGTCCGGGTTGTACAATGCGAGGCACAAGCAGGTAATCGACTGAATCGCGTGGAGGTTGACTATGAAGAACGTGGAGCTCTCGGTGAACGGTGATATCCTGACGATTACCGTGGACCTGACCAAGGAGTTTGGCCCGTCGGCTTCGGGCAAGACGGTGATCATCGCTACTACCGAGGGAAACGTCCGGCTGGCCGATCGCGCGGAGTTCGTGGGCGTGAACATCTACCGCAAGAAGTAGTCCGGGGCTGGCGCTGTCTAGGGACAGAGCGTGACGCCCAGGACGATCACCGCGATGGCCCCTAGACCGATGATGACCGGCAGTACCGGGCTCTCGTTGGCCTCGGATGATTCAGCTTCCTTCGCCTGGGTCTGCGCGAGGTACTCCGATATGGCGGCACTGGCCTTCAGTCTCTCCTCAGCGCCGAACAGCGGTATCGGGGCACCGCAGGCAGAACAGGTGAGGGCCCAGTCGGTCTTCACACCGCACTTGGGACAGTAAGTGTAGAGCATTTCAGGTCGCCTCCTCGCCCGACCATTATCCGCCGTGGCCGTCTCACCCGTGTCTCGGGACCCCACCCCTCCATCACAGAATTCCGTCAAACCCGTCCCGCTGGCTGTGGCCCGACAACCGCGGGGGCCCGGGCTGGTGGGCAGCCCGGCAGAATAGTCGTACACGAGATTGACAAGTGCCGGTC
>CALMBS010000209.1 GCA_937860285.1 uncultured Chloroflexota bacterium | reverse complement strand
CGCCTCGATGGGAACCCGTCCGCAGGTTTCGCGTGGTCGCGCACCACGCCTATCGACGACAACATGACGGGGACGCCGCTTCTGCGTGCCCGCGAGGGGGAGTGGGAATTCCCGAGAGGCGGGAGCGCGCCCGGCGCGCCGGGCGTGTGTGTCTTCGAGTACCAGGTCGTCCGCCCCGGCATCGTGACGTTGAACTACACCTACGCCCGCCCGTGGGAAGAGAGCCAGGCGCGCACGATCGCTTTCACGCTCTGGGCACGAGAGTGAGGCGGACTGGCAGCCTTCACAGCCGCTTCACAGCGCCTTCACGCCGCCGGGTTTCAGGCCGGGTTTGGTGGCCTTGAGCGGGTTGCGCAAGGGGGCGCCGAAGGGCGGGGCGGTGATCTCGAAGACGTCGCCATCCTCCGGCTTCACGCCATCGGCGATGGAGAGGGTGGCGGTGCCCCGGACCACCAGGCAGATAAGCTTCCATTTCCCGGCTCCGGTGCAGAGCGGCAAGGAGGTCATCGCGCTCTCCCACGTCGAAAAGGCCTATGATGGCCTGGTGGTCTACCGCGACCTGAACCTGACGCTGCATCGCGGTGACCGGGCGGCCCTGGTCGGGCCCAACGGCGCCGGCAAGACGACGCTGCTGAAGGTCCTGGCCGGGGTGCTCCCCTTCGAGCGGGGGGAGCGGTGGCTGGGCCACAACGTGGTACTGGCCTACTACGCCCAGTACGTTCTGGAGCTGCTGGACCCGGGGAACACCGTGCTGGAGGAGCTGCGCCGCTCGGCTGCCTCTGCCTCGGACCAGGACCTGAGGCGGATACTGGGGGGCTTCCTCTTCAGTGGCGATGACGTCCGGAAGCCGGTCTCGGTGCTCTCCGGCGGGGAGAAGGCCCGGGTGGCCCTGGCCAAGATGCTGACGCAGCCCCACAACCTGCTCCTGCTGGACGAGCCCACCAACCACCTGGACATCGCCTCGCGGGAGGTGCTGATCGACGCCCTGAATGAGCACCAGGGCACTATCTGCCTCATAACCCACGACCGCACCCTGATTCAGGAGGTGGCCAACAAGATCATCGAGATCCGTGATGGGAAGCCGCAGCTCTACGCCGGAGACTATGAAGGCTACCTCTTCCACAAGGCAGAGGAGCAGCGGCGGGCAGTGGCGGCTGCCGCCGCGAAGGGGTCTGCCACCGCAAGGGGCCCGGCAGCGGCCGGCGGAGGCCCCCCGGTCCGGGCCAGGCATGGGAAGCAGCCGCCGGGTGCGGACGAGCAGCTCCAGCGCGAGCTGAAGCGCCGCCGGGCCGATCTGGCCCGGCGGATCGAAGCCGTGGAGGGCCGGCTCTCCAGGCGGGAGTCGGAGCTGGCGGAGCTGGAGGCGTCCTTCGCCGACCCGGAGCTGTACCACGATGCCTCCAGAACGTCGGCGTCGGTCGAGCGGTACCGGGCGCTCAAAGACGAGATCAGGGCCCTGACCGAAGAGTGGGAAGGGCTGCTAGTTGCCGCTGAGGAGGCGAAATAGGGGGGGCGCTTGCTGGCGGCCGGGGGACGCGCGTATTCTTAGATTAGGAAGGCGGTGGGCCTGACCGCCGCCATCAACAGGGAGGTATTTGATTGACTACTTCGGACCAAGCGGAAACGGTGGAGGGGGAATTCGTAGACATAGACACGGACATCGTCGTCGGGGCCTGCATCGACGGAGATGGACGGATCTGGCTCAACATCGATGCTTCCGAGCACTCGCCTGACTGCCTCAGCTGCGACTACTGCGGCATTGAGACGGCCAAGGGGATGCTCTGCGTCGACAGCAAAGAGAGCGTCTGCCAGCGCTGTTTCCGCACCAACTACGCCAGGTAGCCTCAGCCGATCGGCCCCGGCCGGACCGGCGGCGGTGCAGCCACGCCCGGCCATGGTCTCGGATAGGCCTGCCGTCGTCAATCGACGTCAGGTGCACAGGGCGCAGCCCTCGACGTCCTTGAGCAGGTGGTACTCGAACTCACTCTCGTCGGCCCAGAGCTCTTCGGCCTTGACCCAGTGATCGAGGGCCCGTCCGTTGGGGCACCCTTCCTCTTCCCAGAGCTGATAGGCGATCAGTCTTACCCTCTCCTCGTCGCTCATCTCGTTGCTCCTTCTGCAGCTGGGCGCCGCGGCTAGGGTTTGCGGCCGGCCAGCTCCTTTCCCTGAGCGGCCGCCCGGGCCATGGCCGGGGACGGCCTGACCATCAGTATCGGGCTTGACGAGGCGGTCAGGACCTTCTGGGCCACGCTGCCGTAGGCCCACCGGCCCACTCCGGTGCGGCCGTGAGTGGCCATGACGATCAGGCTGAAGGGGATCCTTCCCGCGTAGTCCACGATCTCGTCGGCCACGCTGGCTTTCGTCTGCTCTATGGCCTCCGAACGCACCTGCAGCCCGGACTGCTTCAGATGGTTCTCGACCCCGGCCAGGTACTGCATGGTGGTCCGGCGGCAGGCCGCCCAGTTCTCATCCATTATTGCCTGCCAGTCGAAGGGTATCTCGGGTCCGGCCACGGGCGGCGTCGGCGGGGGCTCGCAGACCATGACCAGGACCACCTTCAGAGTCTCGTTCCCGGCCTGCTGCCCCAGCGCCTGCACGTGAGGCAGCACCGACTCCGCCAGGGCCGAGCCGTCCAGGGGCACGATTACGGTGATGTCCGTCCATTTCTCGAGCTTGTCCTTGTCCGCCGTCTCGGGCCGGACCAGAAGCACCGGGACCGTTGACCGGCGCAGCACTTCATCCGCCACGCTTCCCAGCACCCAGCGCCGCAGACCGGTCCGGCCGTGAGTGGACATGACCATCAGGTCAATGCCCTTTTCCCGCGCGTAGCGCAGGATCTCCTCGGGGGCGTGGCCGATGGCGACCTCACCGCAGACCTGCGGCCCTTCCGCGGCTGGCCTTCTCCCCAGCTTCTTCTGAAGGTCGGATACCCGGCGCCTGACGATCTCCGCCGAGTGGCTGGCGTATGCCTGGTGCATAGGGAGCGACTGGGACTCCACGGGGTCCACAACGTGCCGCACTGTCACGTTGGCGCCCAGCCTGCCCGCCAGCTCCCTG
>CALMBS010000208.1 GCA_937860285.1 uncultured Chloroflexota bacterium | reverse complement strand
CCGGGACGAATGGGACCGGGAGGCTGCGCTCCTGCGGCTGCGGCGGAACATCGATTTCATCGCCGCCACCAACAAGCAGCTCTACGAGAAGTATGGCCACGATCGCAAGATCATACCGACCATCGAGAACAGCCCTAACGAGGGCCGGTGGATTTGTCAGACACTCGAGGACTGCCGCAGGGCCATAGATGGATACTCGGACGAGGTCAAGCTCACCCTGGACTACGGCCATGCCATGACCGTCAAGGGAGGGCGGGGCGCGCTTCTGGCCCAGCTGAAGAACACCGAGATCGGCGACAACATCGTCAGCCTGCACATGCACCATTCCCCCGTGGTTGACCACGAAGCCAGGCACGTTCATGCCCCCTTGTCCGCCGTCCCCAAAGGCAATCTGGGGGCCCTGGCCAGGGACCTGCGGGACATTGTGCATCACACGGCCATAAGGAGACAGGGCTACGTCACCATGGAGGTCCCCTCGGGGGACCCCTTTGACTACATGCCCTGGCTGAGACGCCGGAAGACGCTCACTGCGCTGGTCAACCGGTTCCTGAACGGCACGCGCCTGTTCGAAGACAGCGGCTACCGGGGGACAATGAAAGACCAGCTGGCCAGTCTGGCCTTGCTCAAGGGGATGCTGGATGACATCGCCCTGGACGGCGCTGAGTCCCAGGTCTTCCGGAGCCGGAACTAGCGCGGCCTGACGGCCGCTCTACCACCTGATCACGGACGCGCCCCAGGTGAACCCGGCCCCGAAGGCCACGAACATGATCAGGCTGCCTGGCTTCACCAGGCCCTGCTCCAGCGCTTCGCTCAGGGCGATGGGCAGCGACGCCGCCGTGGTATTGCCGTATTGCTGGATGTTGCTGTAGAACTTCTCCTCGGGCACCCCGAGCTTGGCCGCGGCGAACTGGTTGATCCTCAGGTTGGCCTGGTGCGGGATAAACAGGTCGACGTCCTCCACCTTGAGGCCCACGGCCTTCAGCGCCTCATCGATCACCTCCGGTATCCTGGTCACCGCCACCCGGAAGACCTCCTTGCCTTTCATCTTGGGCCACAGAGAGCCCCGGTCCAGCATCTCATGAGTCAGGCAGGGCTTGCGGCTGATGTCGAACATCTCCAGCCTGAGGATGTCCGCAAAGGCCCCGTCGGCATGAAGGTGATTGGTGAGGATGCCCCGGGCGGGATCGTCCGACGGCCCGACAATGACCGCACCGGCCCCATCGCCGAAGATCACCGACACGTCGCGCCCTTCGTCGGTGAAGCTCAGCCCGCTGGAGTGCACCTCGGCGCCCACCACCAGGATCCTCCGGTACATGCCGATCCTGACGAAGGCGTCCGCCACCGCCAGGCTGTACAGGAAGCCGGAGCACTGGTTCCGGATATCCATGCAGCCGATGCCGGAGATGCCCAGCTTGGGCTGCAGGTAGCAGCCGTTGCCCGGGAAGTGGTGGTCCGGGCTCAGGGTGGCGAAGATGACGAAATCCAGGTCTGCGGCGCTCATGCCGGCGCTCTTGAGGGCCTCACGGGAGGCCTCCAGGGCCAGGTCCGAGCAGTAGACCCCTTCATCAGCAAATCGCCTCTCCACAATGCCCGTGCGCTGCCGGATCCACTCGTCACTGGTGTCGAACATCTTGGCCAGGTCCAGGTTGGTGACGCGCCGTTCCGGGAGGTATCGCCCCACGCCGAGTATCCTCGATCTGATCATGCCGTCAGCCCTCCATACACGCGGATCGAGCCTGAGTCTACCAACGACCCCACCAATAATCAAGGCCGCCGCAGACCGGTTGACCGGCGACCATCCGGCCTCCTCCCCCTCGATGTGAGACTTCCGTGACACATACCCAGCCACGTGAGACCGAAAGGTAAGCCCGGCGGTGGATAATCTGAGACAGGGTAAACGACATGACACTCCGCCACCGCACGGCAATCGCAGTCCTGGCAGCGTGCGCCCTGATCACCGTTGCTCTCTTCTTCGCCCTCCAGAGCGTGATCGCCGCCAGGTTCACCGCGGTAGAGAGAGAGAAGGCAGCACAGGACCTGGCCCGAGCATCGATCGCCCTGGACCAGGACGTGGCCGGCCTGGAGTCCAGCGTCGAAGGCTGGGCTTCCCGGGAGGACACCTACCAGTTCATGCAGGACGGCAATGCGGACTTCATCGCGGTCAACTTCGGCGAATCGTCGTTCAGCGAGCTGGGCATCGATTTCGTGGTGTTCGTCAACAACTCCGGACAGGTCGCCTACTCCGCGGCGGTCGATCCCTCGGACGGAACGCGGACCCCTATTTTCCCCAGTCTCGAGCAGCACGTTACCGGCGACAGCATACTGGCCAGGCACCCCGACAGGACCAGCAGCGTGGCCGGGATACTGCTTCTGCCGGAGCACGCCGCGCTGGTGGCATCGCAGCCAGTCCCACAGAGCAGCAAGATGGGGGCCATTGCCGGCTCGCTGGTGATGGGCCGCTATCTCAGCGACGCTGAGGCGCAGGTCCTCTCCCTGGCCACCGATCTCTCCCTGGAGCTGCGCCGGGTCGATGAGCCGGAGCCTCCGGCCGACTACCAGGCTGCCATGTCATCCCTGTCCGGCGGAGAGCTGTCCCCGGTCCGGGAACTGAATGGAGATACGATTGCGGCCTATGACCTCGTTCCGGACATCTACGGGAACCCGGCCCTGGTGCTCAGGGTAGACGAGCCCAGGGACATCTCTGCCCAAGGCCGGCAGCTGGTCTGGTACATGATCTACCTGCTCATCGGTTTCGCCCTGGCCACCAGCTTCATGGTCGTCGTCGGCATCGACAGTCTGGTGCTGCGCAGGGTGCGCCGCCTCCGCACCAGCGTCGAGACCGTGGCCGACAGCCGCAGCTCCTCCGAGCGGGTCGCGATTGGCGGAAGGGATGAGCTGGCCTACATTGCCGGCGCCATCAACAGGATGCTGGCTTCCCTGGAGCAGTCGCACCGCGCCCTGGTGGAAACCGAAGCCAGGAACCGGGCCCTCGTCGAGGCCATACCGGACCTCATGTTCCGCGTCAACCAGGACGGCGAGGTCATCGAGGGCAGCTGGCCCCTGAGGGCCAGAGGAGCGTCGGGCAATGGTGGCGGTCCGGGTTCCCGCGACCTGCCGGACGACATCGCGGAGCGGCTCCCGGCACAGATGAAGCAGCTGGGCCTGCCGCACATCCGGAAGGCCCTCGAATCCGGAGAGACACAGGTCTTCGAGTTCCAGATGTCGCCAGACGCGGGATCGCCTCACTACGAGGCCAGGGTAGTGCCCGGCGGCGCCGACGTCCTGGTGATGGTGCGCGACGTGACCGAACGCAAGCATGAAGAGGAGGCGCGGCAGAAGAGCCTGCTGCTCAAGGAGATCCACCATCGGGTGAAGAACAACCTCCAGGTCATCTCCGGCCTGCTGTACCTGCAGGCCCGGCGCACCCGGGACCAGAAGCTGGTAGAGGTCCTCAACGAGAGCAGCAACCGGGTCAAGTCGGTGGCCCTGATCCATCAGAGGCTGCAGCAGTCCAAGGACACCGTGTCGGTGGAGCTGGGCGAATACATCCGGGACCTGACCACGGTCCTGCTGCATTCCCACGGACGGGAGAGCGCCCCGATCAGGCTGGACCTGGACCTGGAGAAGAACGTGGTGATCGGCATAGACACGGCCGTCCCGTGCGGTCTCATAGTCAATGAGCTGGTGTCAAACTCCCTGAAACACGGCTTCCCTGACGGCCGCGGCGGCCGGATCAGCATCTCGCTGCACACTGACGAAAGCGATAGCATCACCCTGGCCATCAGCGACAACGGGGTCGGCCTCCCGGAGGGCCTGGACATCCACAAGGCCGATACGCTCGGCCTGCAGCTGGCCATGAGCCTGTCCGGCCAGCTCGGCGCATCCATGGAGGCCAGCAGCAGCCAGGACGGCACAGAGTTCATCATCCGCTTCCGGGACACACCTGCGGACGGCGGCAAACCGGCCCGGGAAGTGGCGCACGCCGGGACCGCCTCTGGCGATCGGAGATGATGTCATGGCCAAGATACTACTGGTGGAAGACGAGAATGTCATCAACATGGTGACGCAGGACAGGGTCGAGGGCATGGGCCATGCGGTGTGCGGCGCGGTCACCACCGGGCAGGAGGCCATAGAGCAGGCCGAGGCCATGCAGCCGGACATCATCATCATGGACATCACTCTGAGGGGCAAGATGGACGGCATCGAGGCCGCCAGGCAAATCAAGGAGAAGCTGGGCATCCCGGTGATCTACCTGACCGCCTATGATGACGACGAGACCCGCCAGCGCGCCGCGGCCACTGAGCCGGTGGCCTACCTGGTGAAGATATTCGAGGATGTCGAGCTCCAGTCCGCCATCGACAGAGCCCTCCTCCAGGGAAGGCAACCCCGGCCGGGGAACCAGCCAACCTAGGCACACGTCCCCGGCAGACACTCCCCACCCGAAGGTCGGTGAGGATACCGTGAGGGCGGCAACTGCCCCTGAGACACAGCGGTAAACCCGATGTCGTACCCTCTATGGACAGCAGACGGCGCTGCGGGCAGCGGTTCCGGGGCGCCGAGAGAGTAGAGCGGGGGAGAAAGATGCCAGCAAAACGCAAAGAGGCCGCAACGCAGGTGGCAGTCCTGTCCAACTGCCGTCACTATTGGATCATCGACTCGTCTCAGCAGGTCGAGAGCAAGGGCCGTTGCCGGCTCTGCGGCGAGGAGAGGGTCTTCCAGAACAAGCTGTCTTCCGCCAGCAGGAAGCAGGAGGTGGTCATCGAGACCGTACCGGTCGACGTGCCGGTCCTGCGGCCGGATGATCCCGTCCTGGCGTCGGATGACGCTCCGTCCCTGCGGCACGATGACTCCCTGATGTAGCGCCTGCGGTGACCTGGCGCCCTGCCGGGCGCACCAAAGAAAGAAGCCCATCCCGGCAGATGGGCTTCTTTGCGTCCGGAGCGGGGGTGACCGTTCTAGACTGACCTTATTCTACGCTCCTGACGCTGCGGCGGATTGGAACGGGATTAAGAGTCCCTTAGAAACAGATGAGACACAGCCGGCGGCCGGCATCACATTTTCTTCTCACCCCCCCGCAGCCGGGCCGGCCACGCTTGGCCGGGGCTTGCCAGATCGGGGGATTGTGATATAATTCCGCCTGACAACTGAATACATACGACAATTAGAGTCCACGGGCTTCGCTCAACGGTTACAGTAACGTAATAGAAAAAAATGGGCCGAATTGAGCGCTCAGTCGGACTCTTTTTGTTTGGGGTGTTTCTTTTGGCGTATCATGGGAGGGAGAACCATGCGGGTCATCGGGGTGATCGGCCGAAACGGCTCGGGCAAGGACGAGGTGCTGAAGTACCTCAGAGACCGGTACGGGGTGCCCTTCCTCTCCACCGGGGACATGGTGCGGGAGATCGCCGCGCGCGAGGGGCGCACGCCTGACCGGCCGACCCTGCAGGAGATCTCGGACTCGTATTTCCGGAAGCACGGCCAGGGCTGCTTCGTGAAGATGGTCTCCGACAAGATCCGGGAGAACGGCTGGCCGGTGGCCGGCATAAGCGGGGTCCGGTCGCCGCAGGACGTGCGGACCTTGAAGGAGGCCCTCCGCGGGTCCTTCGTTCTGATCGCGGTGACGGTGACCGATCCCAGGGTGCGCTTCGAGAGGATGAGACAGCGGGGCGAAGAGAGGGACACGGACTCCTACCAGCGCTTCCTGGAACAGGATGCGGGCGAGGAGCATCTCTTCCGCGTGGAGGAGGCCGCCGGGATGGCGGACTACTCGCTCACCAATGACGGCAGTCTGCAGGACCTGCACCGGGCGGTGGCGGACCTGGTGGCCCGAAGAGGGCTGCTGGCCGCCGGCTGATCGAGCCAGGTCACGAATCCACTCCAGAGGGGGGCGGGATGGATCTGACAAGCGACAGGGACAAGCTGAGGCAGCTGGCGGAGCTAATGAACGGGCAGTCGGCGACGCCCATTCTGGCCATTACCGATGACCTGCTGGAGGTCTTCGACGCCGCGCTGGAGCCCGCGGAGGTGGATTTCCTCCTGAAAATGGGGGGAGGCAACCTGGAGCGCAGCGAGCTCCGCTCCCGCACCGGCCTCCCCGCACCAGAGTTCGACCGCCTTCTGGGCGCCCTGCTGGAGAAGGGGCACATCACCGAGATCGGCACGGGAGAGGACGGGCCGTTCCTGCACATCATGTGCATCTTCCCCGGCTGGTTCGAGCACTACCTCATGAGCGGCAGAGACACCCCGGACAGGAGGGAGTTCTCCCGCCGGGTGACCAGGTACTTCGCCATGGCCCGGGACATACCCCCGGACGACCTGAACGCCATCCTGGAAAGCGTGGGCCCGCAGCGGTCCCTGGCCGCGGTCAGTCCGGCGGCGCCCGGGCTCATCAGGGTGGGCCAGGCGACGCCGCCGGCGGACCCCGGGGTCTTTCCGCCGCACACCGTCCTGAGCATCCTGGAGGCCCTGCCGGAGGACGAGGTCATCTCGGCAGGCCATTGTTTCTGCCGGCAGCAGCGGAGGCTGGATGGTGACCCGTGCCGGATGGGGCTGCCCGACGAGGCCTGCCTCGGCATCGGGCCCGCGGCCGCACACGTGATCGACGGGGGCTTCGGCCGGCGCATCAGCCGGCGGGAGGCCATCGAACTGGTCAGAAACGCGGCGCAGAAGGGGGCCATCCACCAGGTGGGCCGCCTGGTGCCCCTGGTGGATTTCCCGGCCAAGTACGAGGTGGACATCATCTGCAACTGCTGCTGGGACTGCTGCGGCGCGGTGGGCAACTACAGCCGGGGGAATCTCCCCTTCATGCTGAAGTCCTACTACATCGCCCGGGCGCCCGATGCCGGGAGGTGCAACGGATGCGGCGTCTGCGAGGAGTTCTGCCCGGTCCGGGCCATAGCCGTGGACGCATCAGGGGTGGCCAGGATCAAAGACGGAATGTGCTGCGGCTGCGGCCAGTGTGTGCTCCACTGTGGGGAGCAGGCCATCACTCTGGAACCCCGCGAGCGCAACGTGTTCCTGCCGGTGCTGGTGGGCGACCAGCGGCGCATAGCCTGACCCGCGCCCGTCCGGACTGGCGGCGCGGCCGCCCGCTCAATGGAACTGGAAGGCGCTCATCTTGTCCAGGCGCTGGAAGTTGTGCCACGAGTCGACCCAGCGGATGGTGCCGGACCGGGAACGCATGGCCATGGAGTGCGTCTGGGCCCCACCGGCGAAGTACCGCACCCCCTTCAGCATCTCGCCGGTGCTGACGCCGGTGGCCGCGAAGAACACATCCTCGCCGCCCACCAGGTCCTCCGTGCTGTAGACCTGCTCCAGGTCCAGCCCGGCGGCAAGGGCGGCCTTTCTGTCCTTGTCGTCGCGCGGCCAGGGCTTGCACTGGATGACGCCGCCGATGCAGCGGATGGCGGCGGCGGTGAGGACCCCCTCGGGTGTTCCCCCCACCCCCATCAGCACATCCACCCCGGTGTCAGGCAGGGCCGCCTGGATGCCGGCGGCGACATCGCCGTCGGAGATCAGCTTGATCCGGGCGCCGGCGCTCCTGATGTCGGCGATCAGCTGCTCATGGCGCGGCCGGTCGAGCACCACCACGGTGC
>CALMBS010000207.1 GCA_937860285.1 uncultured Chloroflexota bacterium | reverse complement strand
TGTGGAAGCCGGTGCCCATGAAGCTGCCGTGGGGACCCCACTGGCCCAGCATGGAGGTGCTGCAGTAGACCAGGGAGGGGTTCATCAGCAGGCAGGCGTCGTGGGCCAGGCCCAGCTTGGCCATGGCCCCCGGGTGCAGGCTCTCCACGACCACGTCGGCCCATCTGACCAGCCTCTCGGCCACGTCCTTTCCCCTGGGCGTGGCCAGGTCGATGCTGATGCCGTACTTGTTGGTGTTCACGGAGGCGTAGAAGGCGCTGCGGTTCCATCCCGGCTTCCCGTCTTTGAACGGGGTGGACATACGGATCATGTCCGGGCGCCGGTGGCTCTCCACCCGGACCACCGTGGCCCCGTTCGCCGCCAACTCGCGGCCCACCTGGGGACCGGCGGCCACCCACGAGAAGTCGGCTACCTTTATCCCTTCCAGAATCATCTTCGACATCTTCGCATCTCCCGTCATTTCGTCACTCTGGCCATCCATGGCGCGCTATATGACATTCTGGCTCTTCAACACGGCCAGGTCCTCCGTGCTGAGCCCCAGCTCCTTGCTGTAGACCTCGGCGTTGTGCTCCCCTATCAGCGGCGCCCGAGAGCGAATCCTCCAGGCGTCCGAGCTCATCTTCAGGGGCGCCCCGGCATACGTGAGCTCACAGCCCAGATCCGGATGGCCCACCTCCTCCCAGAAGCCCCTGGCCTCGAGATGGGCATCCCGCCTGATGTCCGCCGTGGTGTTGCAGGGGGCCATCCAGATGCCCTTCTCCAGGGCCGCCCGGAAGAGCTCGGCCTTGGTCTTGGTCATGAGGAACTCAGTCAGAGACCGGGCCATCCGGTCCATGGTCTCCTGCGGAACGGTCATGACATTCCAGTTGGCCAGGTCGAAGTCCAGGAGGTCCTGGCAGTAGCCCTCCTTGTTGGCCCAGGCGATGATGGACCGGGTGGACCTGACGTAACCCGGGTGGCCGCCCGAGTACATCAGCAGGACATGGCCGTCCTTGCAGGGCAGCAGGTACCGGAGGTACAAAGGCCCCAGGGGCTGCGGCCGGGCGGTGAAATAGAAGGGACCGGTGCCGCCGATGTTCACCTTCATGAGCTCGTAGGTCTCGGCCACGATGGGCACCGTCAGCACCATCGCCTCCTGCATGGACACGTCGACATGCTGACCTTCGCCGGATACCTGGCGATGATAGTGCGCCATCACCGAAGCCATGGCCGCCTGCAGACCGGCCTGAAGGTAGGCCTGCGGCCAGGCACTAATCCGCGCCGGGCGGTTCTCTTCCCCCAGGACGCTCATCAGCCCACCCATGGCCGTGCCCACCAGGTCCGTGGCCTGGTACCCCGAATAGGGCCCGGTCTGGCCGAAAGGCGTAATGGAGGTGAGGATGATGTCCGGCCTTATGGCCGCCAGGTCCGCGTATCCCAGGCCCAGCCCCTGCATGTACCCCGGCGCACCGGACTCGACCACGAAGTGGGCCGTCTTCACCAGCCGCCGGAATATCTCCAGGCCGTCCGCCCGGGTCAGGTCCAGGGTGATGCCCCTCTTGCTGGTGTTGCAGGCAAACCAGAACAGGCTCTTCTCCGGATGCGGCGTATCCTGGTAAAAGGGCCCCAGGTTGCGCGCGCGGCTGCCGCCCGGCGGCTCCACCTTGATCACGTCGGCGCCGAAGTCGCCCAGCACCTTGCCGCAGAGGTCCCCCTTCTCGTCGGTCAGGTCCAGGACCCGGAAACCCGTCAGCAGACCTTCCTTCTGGCTCATTTGTTCCTCCTTCAATGGGTCGGCCCTATACCGTAATTATGACATGAAGTGGTGGGCCAAGTCTGTAAGGCTTGGCTTACGCGCCTGTCCGGGAAAACCCCGACCTCCGCCGGGCTACTTGGACCGGCCCACCAGGCGGATGCCGGCCGCCAGCATGGCGATGCCGCCCAGGCCGCAGCCGGAGACCGCCCCGAGCCACCACGCTGTGGAAGCGAGGTAGCCGGCTCCCGGGCCTGGCCAGGAGAGCGCCAGAAGGACGGCGGTGACCACCAGCGTCCCGCCGGTCGACACCAGGAGGAAACCCAGGAACTCCGCGATGAGCCTGAAGGCCCTGGTCGAGTTCATGGAGGCTATTGTGGCAGGTGCAGCGGGGTGTGTCTTGAGACCCTGGTCCCTATCGCCACAACCGGCCCGACCCACTCCGTGGGGCGCTCGCCGCGACGCAGCGGGCAGGCAGTCTAGGCCCGGCCAGCCTGCATCTCCCCCGGGCCAGCCATCAAGGAATCCAGCATCTGGAGAAGATGGGTCCTGATAGTCTCAGTGACCTGTGACTCACTCAGGTCCCTTGATTGCAGCTCCTGCGCCAGTACCTTGAGGTTGCCCAGGATGTTGCCGTACGCATCGAGCTCAGTCCTCGATGCCGTGGCCGCGGATGCTTTCATCGGCCTCCTCCGGATCGACGGCGGAACACGAAGCCTGGGAGCCGGGAGGATCGACGCCGTCATGGAAGGCCTTTCGGGAAGGGGGCGGGTACCACCTTCATTCTACACCCACGGCCACGAGGACCTGTCAATAGGTCACCAGCGCATTCGACTCGGACGGGCCGGGCGCCTAGGCCCGGCCGAACTCCCGCAGGAGCCTGCCGGCGCTCAGGTGGACCATGGTGGGCCGCCCGTGGGGGCAGGTGCGGGGTGAGGCGGTCTGCTCCAGCTGCCGGACCAGCTCCTTCATCTCGTCCTGGCTCAGCACCTGGCCCGCCCGGACTGAACCGTGGCAGGCCATGGAGCGCGCGATCCTGTCCTCTTCGCTGCCGCCGGCCGCTTCGTCATCAAGGGTGTCGATGGTCTCCCTCACAGCATCGGCTATGCCCTTCCCGGCCAGCATGGCCGGCACCGCCCGCACCAGGCAGGTGCGGTCCCCGAAAGGCTCGATCACGAAACCGACCCCCGCCAGGGCGCCGCCGCCGGCGCGCAGCGACTCCTCCTGCTTCAGGCTGAGCTCCACCGCCATGGGTTCCAGGAGAGGCTGGACATCGGGGGTCCGCCGGCCGCGCTGCGCCAGCGCCCGCTCAAAGAGCACACGCTCATGGGCGGCGTGCTGGTCGATGAGATAGACGCCGTCCGGCCCCTCGGCGATGATGTATGTCGCGGACGCCTGCCCCAGGACCCGGAGGATGGGGAGCGGGGCGCGCCCCGCCTCGGGCAGAGGCGGCTGCTCCGGGGCGGCCGCCTCTCTTACGACCACGGCCAGCCCGGGCATCTGGCGCGCCGCCGTCGCGAAACCCGCGGCGCGGCTGACCTCAGGGACCGGCGCCTGCTCCGCCAGAACGCGCCGTATGACGCCATGGACCGCATTGAAAACCATGGGTTCCTGCGAGAAGCGGACCTCGCGCTTGGTGGGGTGGACGTTGACGTCCACGGACTGCGGGGGCATGGTCAGGATGATCACCGAGATGGGGTGGCGCCTGACACCCAGCCATCCCTCGTAGGCCTTCTCCACCGCCCCCGCCAGCAGGCGGCTCTGCACCCACCGCCCGTTGACGAAGAAGCTCAGGTAGCCGCGGGTGGCCCTGGTCACCGAGGGCGGGCTGGTGTAGCCGGTGACTACCGGGGTCATCCCGGCCTCGGACACCGGCGCCGGGGAGGGTCCCTTGATCTCCAGCATGGACTGCGCCACGTCCAGGCCGTAGACCCGGGCCATGGCATCCTTCAACCTCCCGCTGCCCGGCGTGCGCAGGACCTCCCGCCCGTCGACGGACAGGGCAAACTTCACCCCCGGAAAGGCCAGGCAGTACTGGCTCACCAGGTTGGTGATCTGGTTGCTCTCGGTGGTCGCCGACTTGAGGAACTTCAGCCTGGCGGGGATGTCGCGGAACAGGTGCCTCACGGTGACCGCAGTCCCTCCGGGCGCGGCCCGCACTCCCCGGCCGGTGAGGGCGCCGTGGCGCAGCGAAACGTGGGTGCCGGAGGGTTCGCCCTCGGTCCGGGTGAGGAGCTCCACCTCGGCCACGTGGGCCATGCTGTGCAGCGCCTCGCCCCTGAAGCCCAGCGAGGTGCCGGTATCCAGGTCGGCCAGGCTGCGGATCTTGCTGGTGGCGTGGGGCTGGAAGGCCAGCTCCACCTCTTCCGCCGGGATGCCCGTGCCGTCGTCCGATACCCGGATGAGGTCCACTCCGCCACCGCGCACCTCCACGGTTATGTGCGAGGCGCCGGCGTCCAGGGAGTTCTCGATGAGTTCCTTGACCACGGAGGCGGGGCGCTCCACCACCTCGCCGGCGGCGATCTTGGAGACAACGTCCGGGGACAGAACAAGAATCGGCATATGGCGTCGGCCTGCCTGCGGGACATTGTACCACGAGCTTCTCGCCGCCGGGAGAACCCACTATAATGGGGCGGCGGACTATGGACATACCCAAGCTGCTCCTGGGCATCGCCCTCATGGTGGGGTACATGGTGCTGCGCCTGGGATGGACCTACAAGCGGGAGACGGCCAACCGGGGAAAGAAGAAGGGCCTCGGGGGCCAGGTCGAGTCCGCCCTGCTGATGATCCTGGGCGTGGTCATGCTGGCCTCCGGCCTGTTGTTCATACTGATGGCCATGCAGGGATAGACTGCGGCACCGGTCAGAGCGTATGGAGCGTGTGCCTCATGGTCTCCAGGTCCAGGGTCACCACGGTGGATGCACCGTACAGCCAGCCGCCGCACTCCCCCGGGTTGATCACCATGGTCTTCCCTTGCCTGATGTCGACCTTGTGGGTGTGCCCGTAGACCACCAGGTCGTAGTGGGAGGCACTGGTCAGCGGTTCCAGGAACTTGGGCTCGTGCATCACGACAATGCTCCTGCCTCCCACCTCCAGCTCCCGGAAATCGCCCTGCAGCTCCCCGATGTCGGCGAACCTCTTCAGCAGGTAGGGGCGATCACCGTCGTTGTTGCCGAAGACGCCCACCAGCCTGGCCCCGAGCTTGCGGAACTCCATGTTGGTGAAGGGGGCCACGAAGTCTCCGGCGTGCAGCGCCAGGTCCACCTTCTCCCGGTTGAAGAGAGCGACCGCCCTGGCTATCAGCGGGATGTTGTCGTGGCTGTCGGACATGATGCCCAGCTTCATTTCGTCCTCCGGCAGTGCCGCCTGACGTTGGCGATGGCCTTCGCCGCCCGCTCCATGCTGGGAAAGACCGCCGTGCCTGCCGCGGTCAGCCTGGCCTCCACCTCCAGCCGCTCCCGGTCCACGGCGCCGGGCGGGGAGACCACGATGACCGGCTTGCCGTGCTTCTGACCGGCCCGGGCCACCACGTCGTTCATCATGTGGCACACGGGCTGGCCCACGAAGGTGACCAGCAGGTCCACGTTCTCGTAGACCACGATGAGGTCAACCCCGGGCTCCGCCGCCACCAGCTCGAAGGTCCTCTCGAAGACGTCCATGTCGCCCGACCGCTGGCTGACGTCCACGGGGTTGACCAGCACGCTGCCCACCTGCCCCAGCAGGCCCAGCAGCTCGCGGCGCGTCCGGTCGGTGAACGGAACGACGTCGATCCCCTGGGCCGCGCAGGCATCCGCCGAGAGGACAGCCTCCCCGCCTCCCCCATCGGTCAGCCCGCAGATGATCCCCAGGTTGGCCCTCTCCTGTCTTCCCACCGCCTGGTACAGCAGCAGGGTGTCCGCCAGCTCATCGAGGCCATTGACCTCCACAGCGCCCGCCTGCCGCAGGGCCGCCGACCACACGCTGGCCGAGGCCGCCAGCGCCCCGGTGTGAGAGCTGGCCGCCCTGGCGCCCGCGGCCGTCCGCCCGCCCTTCCAGACGAAGACCGGCTTCCGCGGCGTTACCTGGCCCATGACTTCGATGAGCCGGGCGCTGTCCCGCGGTCCCTCCAGGTACATCCCCACAGCCTGGGTCTTCGGGTCCTGGCCCAGGTACTCCAGGAAATCAGCGCTGCCCAGGTCACAGCAGTTGCCGATGCTGGCCACCTTGCTGAAACCGATGCCGCGGGTCAGCGAGAGGGCGGCCATCTTCCCCGCATGCCCGCCGCTCTGCGATATGAACCCGGATGCGCCCGCCGTGTTGACCATGGTCGAGGGGCCGTAGGGGATGCGGTGCTCCGGGCAGCTGACCCCGATGCAGTTGGGCCCGATGATGCGAAAGCCTCCCGCCCGTGCCCGGCGGGCCATCTCCTCCTCCACCGCCATCCACTTCGGATCGCCCGTCTCCCGGAACCCGGCGGTGAAGAAGTAGATAGCCCCGATCCGCTTGGCGGCGCAGTCGTCCAGGAGGTCCAGCACCCGGTCCCGCGGCACGCAGCAGACCACCAGGTCCACCGGCCCGGGGATTTCTGTCAGCCGGCGGTAGATGGGGAGCTTCAGGAGCTCCCCGCCGCCGGGGTTGACGGGATACAGCTCGCCCTTGTAGCCCGAGCCCAGCAGCCCCGCCACCCACCGCGAGCCCATCTTGCGCTCGTCGGTGGAAGCGCCGGCCACGACGATCGACCGCGGGTAGAACATGCGCTCAAACTGCTCCAGCTGCTTCCGGGGCAAATCTCGTTGCACTGTCACACGTCCTCCGTCCCGGTACGCCCCCCCTGGTGAACGCGCGCCGCGCGCCGTCTCTATTCTAGCGTTTCGGCCATGCCCGGACCAAATTGTGGTATCTTAGAGGCCAGGAGGCGCATATGCCCGGCGGCGGCATCCCGATAGGCAGGGTCTTCGGCATCAGCATCAGGCTCCACTGGTCCTGGTTCATCATCTTCTTCCTGATCACCTGGATGCTGGCCACCTCGTATTTCCCCAGTGTTGAGGAGTACAGTGGCTGGGGCACGGCCACCCGGTGGGTCATCGGCCTGGTCACCAGCCTCCTCTTCTTCGCCTCGGTGCTGGCCCACGAGCTGGCGCACAGCCTGGTGGCCAAGGGGGCCGGCCTGCAGGTCAGCGCCATCACCCTGTTTATCTTCGGCGGGGTATCGCAGCTCACCGAGGAGCCCAAGACGGCCGGCAAGGAGTTTCGCATGGCCATCGCCGGGCCGGCCACCAGCCTGGTTATCGGCGGCGTTTGCTGGGGGGTGTTTTTCGCCACCCGGCACACCGCCTCTCCCGTGGCCGGGATGACCTTCTGGCTGGGCTACATCAACGTCTTCCTGGCCGCCTTCAACATGATCCCGGGGTTCCCCCTGGACGGCGGGCGGGTGCTGCGCTCCATTCTCTGGTGGCGCTCCCGGGACCTGCGGAAGTCGACCAGGATCGCCTCCGTCATCGGCCGGGGCATCGGGTACCTTTTCATTTTCGGCGGCATCGCCCTCGTGTTCACCAGCTACTGGGTTACCGGCGTTACGCTGCTCTTTGTGGGCTGGATCCTGGAGAACGCGGCGGTGGGCAGCTACCGCCAGATGGCCCTCCAGGACA
>CALMBS010000206.1 GCA_937860285.1 uncultured Chloroflexota bacterium | reverse complement strand
GGACCGACGACTACATCACCGGCCGTTTCGGCTAGAGGAGGGATGAGCCATGCCGCATCCGAGAGAGGGCTTTGACCGGCACCTGCACGATCTCCAGGATGACGTCCTGATCATGGGCAGTATGGTGGAGAAGGCCCTGGAGCGGTCCATGGAGTCCTTGAAGACCAGGAACCTGGACCTGGCGCACCAGGTGGTCGCGGACGACGCCAGGATCAACCAGAAGCGCTTTGACATCGAGGAGAAGTGCGTCGAGCTCATCGCCACCCAGCAGCCGATGGCCAGCGACCTGCGGGTCATCATCGCGGTGCTGAACATCATTGTGGACCTCGAGAGGATAGCCGATCACGCGGAGGGCAATGCCAAGATCGAGATCATGATCGGAGAGGAGCCGCCGCTGAAGCCGCTGATCGACCTGCCACGCATGAACCAGAAGGCCATTCAGATGCTCCGCCAGAGCCTGGACGCCTTCTGCAACCGCGATGCCGAGGCGGCCAGGGCCATCTGCGGGGAAGACGACGAGATCGACCAGCTCTACGACCAGGTGTTCCGGGAGCTGCTCACCTTCATGGCCGACAACCCCAGGACCATCACCCGGGCCACCCGCCTGATCTGGGTGGCGCACAACCTGGAGCGCAGCGCCGACCGGGTGACGAACATCTGCGAGCGCGTGGTCTACCTGGTCACCGGCAAGATGGCGGAGATCTGCGTCTCGAAGTACTGAGGCTCGTCTCTAGACCACGGCCTCGGTTTGCATCTGGTGCTGGCCCCTCAGGAAGCCAATAATCAGCCGGTTGCCCGGCGCCAGCCCGGCCAGCACCTTCGCCAGGTCGTCCGCGCTGCTGATGGGACGCAGGTTGACCTCGGTAATGACGTCTCCCTGCTGCAGGCCGGCCCTCTCCGCCGGCGAATCAGGCTTCACGCGGCCCACGAAGGCCCCGAACAGGGGCACCGCCCCTGCCTTCCGGGCTATCTGGCTGGCATCGGCAATCTGGAGGCCGAAGGACACCTTCGGCGGGGCCTTGGCGCCCCCCTGCCCGGCCTTCGGCCCGCCCCGGGCGGCCAGCAGCTCCTCGAGCCGCCGCCGGTCAAAGCCGATGACGTAAGCGTCGTCCACGGTGATCACCGGCACGCCCATCTGGTTCGTCTTGCTGACCATCTCCCGGGCGGCGGCCTGGTCCTGGGAGACATCCTTCTCAATGTAGGGTACACCCTTCTGCGAAAGGAACTCCTTCGCGTAGACGCAGTACGGTCAAGTGGGGGTCGAATAGACTACGACTTCCATCATGCTCCTCCAGACTGTTCTTGGTCCCGTCTCCGCCGCGCCGGCCGGAATCCATTCCGGTGCGCTGCGCGCTACTCCCGGCTGCGCTGCCCCGAAGCGGCCTTTGACGCCTTCCGCGACGGCTTCTCCTCGACCTCGCGGGCCTTCTCGAAGACCACCCCTGTATCACCCGCATCTGCGGTGACCCGGTCGCCGTCCTTGAAGGTGCCGTCCAGCACCTTCAGGGCCAACGGGTCCAGTATGCGCCGCTGTATCGTACGCTTCAGGGGCCGGGCCCCGTAGCTGGGATCGAATCCTTCGCCAACCAGGAACTCCCGGGCGGCGTCCGTCAGCTCCACCGTCATGTGGCGCTCCTCCAGCCTTCGCCGTAGGCCCCTCATCTGGATGTCGACGATCTGCATGATCTGGTCGCGGCTCAGGGAGTGGAAGATGATCACCTCGTCCACGCGGTTGAGGAACTCCGGCCGGAAATGCGCCCGGAGCTCGTCCGTGACGCGCTGCCGGACCTCGTCATCGCGGTCCGGGCCCAGGTCGGTGAACCAGTGGCTCCCCAGGTTGCTGGTCATGATGACCACCGTGTTCTTGAAGTCCACGGTGCGCCCGTGTCCGTCGGTAAGGCGTCCGTCCTCCAGTATCTGCAGCAGGGTGTTGAAGACGTCCGCGTGCGCCTTCTCGATCTCATCGAAGAGCACTACCGAGTAGGGCCGGCGGCGGACGGCCTCCGTGAGCTGCCCTCCCTCGTCGTAGCCTATGTATCCCGGCGGAGCGCCGATGAGTCGGGACACGGTGTGCTTCTCCATGTACTCGGACATGTCCAGACGGACCATGGCCTGCTCGTCGTCGAAGAGGAACTCCGCCAGCGCCCGGGCCAGCTCCGTCTTGCCGACGCCCGTGGGGCCCAGAAAGATGAAGCTCCCCAGCGGCCGGTTGGGGTCCTGCAGCCCCGCCCTGGCGCGCCGGATGGCATTGCTCACGGCGTTGATGGCCTCGTCCTGCCCCACCACTCGCTGATGGATGCGGTCCTCCATCGCCAGGAGCTTCTGGATCTCGCCCTCCACCAGCCTGCTGACCGGTATGCCGGTCCAGTGGCTCAGCACCTCGGCGATGTCCTCCTCGTCCACCTCCTCCTTGAGCATCCTCTGGCCGGTCCCGGTGTCCGCCAGGCGGTCCTCCATCTCCTTGAGGTTCCTTATGAGCTCCACCAGGCTGCCGTACTTGAGCCGGGCGGCCTTCTCCAGGTCGCCGGCCTGCTCGGCCTGGCCCACCTCCACCTTGGCCTGCTCGATCTGCTCCTTGAGCTTCTGCATGCCGCCGATGGACTCCTTC
>CALMBS010000205.1 GCA_937860285.1 uncultured Chloroflexota bacterium | reverse complement strand
TCCAGCGCCTCCTCGGCCGCCCTGCCCGTTATGCCGATGGTGCGCAGGTCCACCAGCAGCAGGTGATTGTCCGTGCCGCCGGTCACAATGCGCAGGCCCAGCCTGGCCAGCTCGGCGCACATCACCCGGGCATTCTCCGCCAGGTTCTTCTGATAGATCACGAAATCGGGCTGCAGGGCCTCGTGGAAGCAGACCGCCTTGGCGGCAATGACGTGCATCAGCGGGCCGCCCTGCGTGCCCGGGAACACGGCCGAGTCCAGGCCCTTGGCCAGCTCCGGGCTGGCCAGTATGAAGCCGCCCCGCGGCCCGCGCAGCGTCTTCTGAGTGGTGGCGGTCACCACATGGGCCCAGGGCACCGGTGAGGGGTGAATGCCCACGGCGATCAGTCCGGCCGGGTGGGCGATGTCCACCATCACCCTGGCCCCCACCTCGTCCGCCACCCGCCGGATCCTCTCGAAGTCCATGCTCCGCGGGTAGGAGCTGGCCCCGGCCACGATAAGCTTGGGCCGGTGCTCCCTGGCCAGGCGCTCCAGCTCGTCATAGTCCAGAAGCTCCGTCTCCCGGTTGACCCCGTAGTGCACGAAGTTGTACAGCTTCCCGGAAAAGCTGGCCGGGCTGCCATGCGTGAGATGCCCGCCGTGCGCCAGGCTCATGGCCAGCACGGTGTCGCCCGGGCTCAGCAGGGCCAGGTAGACCGCAGCGTTGGCCTGGCTGCCGCTGTGAGGCTGGACATTGGCGTACTGGGCCCCGAAGAGCCGCTTGACCCGGTCTATGGCGATCCGCTCCGCCTCGTCCACCCACTCACAGCTGCCGTAATAGCGGCGTCCCGGGTATCCCTCGGCGTACTTGTTGGTCAGCACCGAGCCCTGGGCCTCCATCACGGCGCGGCTGGCGTAGTTCTCCGAGGCGATGAACACCAGCTTGTGGCGCTGGCGCTCCTCTTCTTTCCGGATCACATCCGCGATCTGCGGGTCTCTGTCCTCTACGTAGCTCATGCTTCCCTGGCCAGCGCCAGGCCCCAGACTAGGGAGGCCCCCGCCTCCCTCAGGGCGATGGCGCAGGCGCTCAGTGTGGCCCCGGTCGTGCAGACATCATCGACCAGCAGGACCCGCTTCCCCGCCAGGCTGCGGTCCCGGCAGCCGAACGCCCCTGCGAGGTTGCGCTGCCGCTCCGCGGCGCCCGCCGTCTTCACCTGGGGCTTGGTGGGGCGGAGCCGGACCAGCGAGTCGCCGGCCACCGGCAGGCCGCTCCGCTTCCCCAGCTCGACCGCCAGAAGGGCCGACTGGTTGTAGCCCCGCTCCCGCAGCCGGCTGGAATGCAGCGGCACCGGCACCAGGACCTCGGCCCCGAGCGACTCCCTCTCCAGGTAGCCCGCCAGCAGCCGCCCCAGGGGCGCGGCCAGCTCCTTGAAGTGCCCGTACTTGAACTGATATATGGACTGGCGGATCACGCCGTCGAAGGCGAAGGGCGACCGGATGCCGTCCGTCTCCGGCCTCCAGGCGCGGCAGTGGGGGCAGTCTCCGTTCCGGGCCAGCGGCCGGCTGCACGTAGGGCAGGCGGGACCGGCCAGCCGCGGCAGGGAGGACTCACAGAAGGCGCAGACAAACGACCCCTCGCTTCCACAGCCAACGCACCGAGGTGGGAAGAGGAAATCGATGAGTTTGCCCTTGACTTCGTCCAGCCGGGCCGTGAACACGCGTCTTCTGTTGGTCCTGATCAAGATCGTCTAGCGCACCCGGGTGTTGTGCATTGCGCCGCTGACCACCGGCTCGTTGATGTAGACGTCACCGTTTCTTATCTTGAGGTTGAAGCCACAATTGGGATTGGTGCAGACCCATGCCTTATAGTGAATAGGCGCGCCCTGGCTGCCGAAGTCAGACAGGGGCACCAGATCGCCTGCATTGCACTTCTGGCACTTGGGCAGACTCACTTGCTCCACAAACCACCTCCCACGAGTAATCAACGAATAGTATATCCGATCGTGAGACGCTTATACAAATCAGGCGGGAGGGTTTCAGTCAAACCCGTACCACTTCACCACGCTGTCCACGGACTCCCTCTCGGAGCGCACCTGGTTCACGGGATTGGACCAGTCCGGGTACCCTATGCCGATGCCCACCAGCACCAGCTTCGAGGCGGCGATGCCCAGCATCTGCCGCAGCACGTTGGGGTAGTGGGCGGCCTGCGCCTGCACAATGGTCCCCAGTCCGTAGTGCGTGGCCAGGAGCATGATGTTCTGCGCCACCAGGCCGCAGTCGAATATCGGCCACACGTTGAAGTGGCCGGCCTGCTCGTAGAAGGACCGGTCGATCAGGATATAAATGGCTGCCGGGGCGCCGTAGAGCCGCGGGCCCTGGAGGAACCACTCCCCCGAGTCTCTGTCCGGTTTTCCCCTGCCGGCGGCCTCCCTCATTCTGGTGGCGAGGTGCTGGAAACGGGCCCGGTAGATGCCCGTGATGTGCTCCGGCCCGCTGAAATCCGGCTGGGCCTTCGCCCCGCGCTGGGTGACGAAGGCCTCCTTGACGGCCGAGAGCTTCGCCCCGGAGACGACGACCAGCTCCCAGGGCTGGGTGTTGGCCCAGGACGGGGCGCGCAGGGCCAGCGCTGCGATCCGGTTCAGGATGTCGCGCGGGACGGGGTCAGGCTTGAAGGCGCGGATGCTCTGTCTCTTCTCGATGACCTCAGTGATGTCCATGGCTGGTCTGCACCTCCCTTCAGAATGCTGGTCCTAGTCTGACTCTACTATGGGCAACCGGTCCGGTCAATTCCCCGGACGCCGAGCCTGCCGGGCGGGCTTGCCTGTCCAGAAACCCCTCGATCGGGTATCCTATTGTCTGGGACTATTTCTGAATACGCTCGGGAGGGACCGCATGGACGTTAAAGGGACGACCGCTTTCGTGACCGGGGGGGCCAGCGGGCTGGGGGAGGCCACCGCCAGGCGGCTCCACGCCGCCGGGGCCAACGTGGTGATCGCCGACTTCAACCGCCAGAATGCGGAGAAGCTCTGCCAGCAGCTGGGGGCCAGGACGGCTTTCGTGGAGCTCGACGTGACCAAGACGGAGACGGTCAAGGCCGGTGTCGAGGCGGCCATCAAGACGTTCGGCGCCATTCACATCCTGGTCAACTGCGCCGGGAGCGGATGGGTGGGGAAGATCGCGGACAAGAACGGCCCGCATGACATGGATGCCTTCAAGAAGATC
>CALMBS010000204.1 GCA_937860285.1 uncultured Chloroflexota bacterium | reverse complement strand
GGGGGTAACGTATTTCCACTTGGTCCCGATGTAGGAGAACTTCCACTCGCCCTTCTCCCTCACGTACTCCTCGAAGTACGTGCCCGCCATCCACTGCGCCTTGCCCGTGGTGGCATCAGTAGTGGGCGCTTCGTAGTACCACCGGCCGGTGGCCTTGTCACCCTTGACCTCGATGATGGGGTTGTGCACCATGTGCATGCAGAAAGTGACGCCCATGGCCACAAAGGTACCGAAGAAGGTGTGCATCCCCTCCGTGCCCTGGAACTGCGAGGCCGGCCCCAGGCCGAAATCGACCCTGGCATCCTTGGTGAAGTGCGAAACCAGATCCTCCCGGTTCTTGTCTATGGTCAGCCCGGCATCGCACAGGTAGCAGTAGGTAGCCTTGAGCTTCTTGATGGCTTCGATGTCCTCCAGGACCCTGACCCTGGCTTCCAGCTCCTTGAGATTCATAGTCGACTCACCCTCCTTCATGCGGCGTCTTCCGGGATGGCAACTCACCGTGGGGGCTGGAACGGGAAGGCGGCTGGAGAACACGAGGGGATCACCCACAGGCCCACCCCCCAGAGGCATATGTGGTCATCAGTACCCACCCCCGCGGCAAGGATATTATCGGATTCGCGGTTTTGTCAAACTCGGCGGCGGCAGCCCGGGCGCCCTCTGCCGGACCGCCTCCACCGGCGCGGACGGCGTCCACCTGTTGTAGTGTCCAGCCGCTGGCAGTTGATATTCAACTCAACAGGACACAGGCTCAATGTACAGTGGCAGACCGGCGCCGGCCGGCGCCGCACCGCGCTGGCGGCGGCAGCCACGGACGCCCAAAGGAGGCCGAAGAAACCCGCCGTCCGTCCAGTGGGCCGTCCGTATCTCCGTACAGCGCTTGAAGGGGCTCGTTCGGGTATGATTATTCTGTTCAGTTGCCGGTACCGTTGGTAAACAAGGGGGGGAATACCGCTTCCGCACTCTGCGCGTTTGGGCGCGTAGAGTGCCCGGTGGTCACAGCAGGTCCTGAGTGGCCGCCGGCTGCCATCCCGCATACCTCCGGTCGTCACGCTGGCCGGGTTGGTGCACACACCCCTCGTTTGGCATGGTCGTGGCTGTCTGTCCGGCACACCGGCAGCGGCCGAGCGGCCGGAATGGACCTGACAACCGATCCGCAAGAGAGGAGAAAGGCATGAGCAAAGAGAATCGCTATGACGTGGTGGTGGTTGGCGGCGGCCCGAACGGACTGGGGATCGCCGCGTACCTGGCCAAGTGCGGAGTCAAGGTCTGCGTGGTCGAGGCCAGGACGGAGATCGGGGGCGGCTGCGAGACCATCGAGCCCATCCCCGGCTTCAGGATCGAGCCGCACGCAGCCTACAATTACGCCGGGGCGTCGCCGGCCTGGGAGCAGCTGGAGCTGCACAAGTTCGGCCTGAGAATGGTCCCCACGGATGTCTGGGGCACGGCCATCAGCTCCGATTTCAAGCGGTGGACCTCGGGCGGCCGCTGGAACAAGCAGGTGGTCCGGGAAGCCATGCTGACCTGGAGCGAGGAGGCGGCGGCCCAGACCGAGGCCATCTACTCCATCCTGGAGTCCCCTGAGTGCCGGGAGTGGCTGCGCTCCATCTACTGGACCCCTCCCCTGCCGGAGGGCTACAGCCGGGAGCCCAAGGACCTGCCCTGGGTCAAGGCCATCAAGAAGGTGCCCCTGCTGAAGGAGATATACGACGACAGCTGGCTGCGGATGTCCACCTGGGACATCACCAACATCCTGTGCCAGGAAGACGCCCAGAAGGTGGGCATCTGCGACGCCGCCTGGGACAGCGGCCCGGAGCACATCACCAAGGGCCGGGGGATGGTGGGGGCGGCCATCACCTTCCTCATCATGTACGCCTCGGGGGTCTTCCTGGGCGGCATGCACTCCTACGCCCACTCCACCATGCGCTGCGCCCTGGCGCACGGGGCCAAGTTCTACACCAACTCGAAGGTGGAGGAGATCATTATCGAGAACGGTGAGGCCAAGGGCGTCCGGCTGGCCGACTCGGCGCCGACCATGAACAAGGTTATCTGGGCGGACAAGGCCGTCATCAGCGATATCCACGTCAAGGAGACTTTCCTCAAGCTGGTCCCCAAGAAGCACCTGGACGCCGGCTTCTACCAGAAGGTGCTGGACATCAACCTGAACGGCGGTAGCCTCTTCAAGCTGGACCTGGTGGTCAAGGAGCTGCCCCGGTTCAAGGGAAAGGCCGGGGAGTTCATGGACAAGCATCCGTCCCTGGGAGTCATCTTCCCCGTCGAAAGCATGGAGGAGATGGACAAGCACCGCAACGTGGTGGACGTGGAGCGCCGCTTCCCGGTGGCGGGCAAGGACGGCTTCGTGCTGCGCTCTGTGCGCTCCAGCATCTACGACCCGACGCGGTGCCCCCCGGGCTATCACGTCATCTACAACTTCTTCCCGGTGCCTGTCCCCGAGTACTTCGTCGACGGCATCGAGAACTACAACAAGCACAAGGAGGAGATGGTGGATCTCGCCCTCGGCATGTACCGCAAGTACTGCACCAACATGGGCGACGACAACATCGTGGCCAAGTTCGCCATGTCCCCGCTGGACTCATCGTTCCGGAACATGGGCTTCGTGGGCGGAAACTGGGAGGGGATACGCGTCTGCGACGACCAGTGGTACGACCGCCGGCCCCTGCCGGAGTGCGGGCGCTACCGCACCCCCATAGACAAGCTCTACCTGGTCAGCCAGACCTCCTACCCCGGCGGCCTGGCCCTGATGGCCCAGCCCTACAACCTGATGCACCTCCTGATAGAGGACCTGAACCTGAAGCCGGGCGGCTGGTGGTACCCCTCGCCGTACTACGTCTCAGAGAAACAGGTCAAGAGCGGTGAGGTTTAGGGTGGACAACTCGAGGAAGGAGGCAATCTGATGCAGTCACGTTTCCCCTACAAGAACGAAGGCAACTACGGCCAGATTGTCCATCCGGTCATGTCGAACCGGCTGGAGTGCGACGTGGCGGTGATCGGCGCCGGCCCCAACGGCCTGATCACGGCCGGCTACCTGGCCAAGTCCGGACTCAAGGTCATCCTGCTGGAGCGCCGCGGCGAGATCGGCGGCGGGCTGGCCACCGAGGAGATCCTCTACCCCTGCCACTACGCCAACACCCATGCCATCTACCACCTGATGGTGGAGTACATGCCCATGTACCAGGACTTCG
>CALMBS010000203.1 GCA_937860285.1 uncultured Chloroflexota bacterium | reverse complement strand
CCATGGGTGCCGGGCCGAGAAGCGGCTCATCTTCTGCGAGCAGCACTGCAAGATGGCCAGGTGCGCCGCCGAGAGGGGGCTCGACTTCTGCGGGCAGTGCCCCGAGTACCCCTGCCCGGAGCTGCGGGATTTCCAGGCCCAGATGCCTCATCGCCTCGAGCTCTGGGAATCCCACAGCCGCATCAACGACGCAGGCTACGAGAAATGGTACACGGAGATGCTGCAACACTACGGGTGCCCGGCCTGCCATACCATCAACTCGGCCTACGACCTGGCCTGCCGCAAGTGCGGGGCCACCCCCAGCTGCGAGTACGTGAGACTTCACAGAGATGAGGTCTCAAAGCTGGCGGAGGCCATGGGTGGATGAGGCCCTGCTCATGAAACGACGCCGTGCTGGTCGATACCGAACGATGGTACTTCGAGGCGGCCTGCCAGGTGATCGACTCGGTGAGGGATCTGCCGGGGGTGCTGGCCAGGCTGCCGCGCTCTTTCAGCGCCGGGCTACGGCGTAGACCACCGCCACGGAGACGTGGAAGCCGTCCGGTTTGAGCAGGGGGCGCAGCTGGCCCAGGTACTCCTCTTTGAAGGCCGCCCTCGTCTCCTCATCCATGGACAGGATGGTCAGCCTGGTACCCACGGTGAACTGGAAACCCCACCAGTCCTCCAGGGTGGGGTAGACGAGGTCGCACGCCTCGCTCCGCGCGGCGGCGGCCCGGAGGCCGGTCCTGGTGAGCATAGCCGCCACCTCCTCCGGCGGATAGACCACCGGCTGCGGCATGCGCACCCCCTTGCCATACTCCCGGAACTGCCGCAGCAGTACGGGCCAGCCCGGGTCGAACGCCGGCGGCGTCCGGTCGAAGAAAGAGACCCCGACACTGCCGCCAGGCCGGCACACCCGATGCATCTCGCGCAATGCGGCGTCGATGTCCGGCACCAGGAAGAGCGACAGGGCGCAGGTGACGGCATCAAAGGACTGGTCCGGGAAATCCAGGTGCTCCGCATCCATGCGGCGCAGGTCCACGTTGTCCAGCCCCGCCGCGCGCACTGCCCGGTCCGCCTCAGCGAGGATCCGGGCGGACAGGTCGACGCCGGTCACGTGTCCGGCTGGTCCCACCTGCCGGGCCGCGGGCAGCAGCACCGCGCCCTTGCCCGTGGCCACGTCCAGGACCTTCATGCCCGGAGCCAGGGGCACGTGCTCCGCCAGCCGGGCGCCGAAACGGGTGAAGATGCCCGGGCCGGTGCAGTCGTAGATGTCCGCCGCACCGTTGAAGAGCTGCTCGATCATGGCGCTGGTGGCCACATTCGGGTCCGGAACCTTTCGGTCATTCACGATGGCTGTGGATGCTCCCGGTCATGGCTGCATCCTATCGAGGAACCGCGGCGGGTGTCAAGCCTGCCGGCGGATGCCAGTCGCCCGGCTGCCCGCAAGCGATCGGCGCGTCACCGACGGGCGCTTTGAAGTGCGGACGCCACGGCAGTAAAATCGAAGCGATGGAGAAACCCGATCCCGGCCGCGGCCAGCGCCGGACCCTGCCCGCATTCGCCCGCTGGTGGCCGGCGGCCCTGGCCGCCTGGGGACTGACGCTGGCCCTGCTGGTGGGCGCCGACGGCTCCCCGGGATGGCAGGTCCTCCGGGTGGCAGTCGTCCTGGCGGTCACCGCCGCGGCCGCGTGGCTCTGGGCCCGGACACGTCTCCCGGGAGGCGCCGCCGCCGTCGTCTGCGGGACCGTCGGCGTGGCGGTGGGGATCGCCATCGGGATCCGCTACCTGGCGGTCGACGGAGCCAGCTGGCGGGCCATGGCCGGCCTGCTCCAACTGGCCACGGGCCTGGTGCTGCTCATCATGGGAGCGGTGCGCACTCTATCCAGGGTGGGCCGCCCCTGGTGGAAGATCGCCGCCGGCCTGGCGCTGGCCCTGGCCGTGGTCCTGGTCCTCTGGAACATGACCCCGGCGCTGGTGGCCACCAATGTGCCGCCGATCCCGGCCGGTGGGGATGGGCCCGCGGACTTCGGCCTGGCGGCCCGCGAGGTGCATTTCGCGGCCGTCGACGGGACCGATCTCTTCGCCTGGTACATACCCTCGGTCAACGGGGCCGCCCTGGTGCTGCGCCACGGGTCGGGGTCAACCGGATCGAGTGTCCTGCCCCAGGCCAAGGTGCTGGCCGGCCACGGGTACGGCGTTCTGGTGACCGATGCCAGGGGACACGGCCGCAGCGGCGGCCGCGCCATGGACTTTGGCTGGTATGGCGATGGCGACATCAGCGCCGCCGTGACCTTTCTGGAGGCGCAGCCGGAGGTCGACGCCGGACGGATCGGTGTGGTCGGGATGTCCATGGGCGGGGAGGAGGCCCTGGGGGCGGCCGCCGGCGATCCGCGCGTGGCCGCGGTGGTGGCAGAGGGGGCCACAGGCCGCACCGATGCCGACAAGTCATGGCTGCCCGAAGTGTACGGGGCCCGGGGCCGGATCCAGCTGGGTCTGGAATGGATCGAGTACTCGCTGGCCGACCTGCTCACCAGCGCCTCCAAGCCGATCGCGCTGGCCGATGCCGCCGGCGCCGCAGCGCCGCGGCCGGTGCTGCTGATCGTGGCCGGCGAGGTCGAAGACGAGGCCCACGCCGCCGACCACATCCGGCGGAAAGCCCCGCAGAGCGTCAGCGTCTGGACGGTGGATGGCGCCGGGCACACCGGGGGTCTGTCAGCCGCACCGGCCGAGTGGGAAAGCACCGTGATCGGCTTCCTGGACGCGTCCCTGGCCCGGCCGTGATAGAATCACGGGGCAGTGGCACAGAACCAGGCCGTCACCATTATCACGTTCCCGGGGGTCATCGTCCACGAGATGGCCCACATGCTGGCCTGCTTCCTGACCAGGACCAGGGTCCTCAGAGTGAGGCTCTTCCGTCTGGGCAACCCCGCGGGCTACGTCATGCACGAGAAGCCTCACGGCGCCTGGAAGACCATCCTCATCGGCACCGGGCCGTTCCTGGTGAACACCGCGGCCGGCTTCCTCATCGCCCTGTCCGCCACACTGCTGCGGGATGGGACCACCACCAGGGCTGTTGCGGGCCAGGTGGTCCTGATGTGGCTGGCTGTCTCCGTGGCCATGCACTCGTTCCCCAGCACGGGTGATGCCGGGAGCATCTGGGGGACGGTCCGCGACCGGAGCTGCCCTATCCCGGTGAAGATAGTGGCCGTGCCGGTGGCCGGCTTCATCTACCTCGGGGCCCTGGGGTCCGTGTTCTGGCTGGACCTGGTGTACGCCCTGGCGGTGACCATCGTCCTTCCATTGGCCACAGGTGCCACGTTCTGGTAGGGCATCGGCCAACCGTGACGTCCCTGTGACCTTTTCCCCCACCACCGAGAGTGCGGCGTGAGCCAGCCCGGCGCATCCGATACCCGTCTGTGACCGGCATGACATAACATCCCTGATGTATGAAGAGGCCCTGGTGGATGATCTACCGGTTCAGGCTGCTGCCGAAGGTGTTCCTGGCGTTCCTCCTGATACCGCTCTCGGTGGCCATCTTCATGGGGGTGTACAGCCTGCCGGGAGCCGAGGCACCCGCCTGGGACCAGGTGGAGGCCCGGCTGCAGGAGGAGGTGGAGGTCGCCTGCAGCCCCCTGCAGTTCTGGCACGACCAGGCGGACTCCGGCCTGGTGAGCGAGCAGCAGGCCAGGGCGGCCGCCCTGGCCATGGTGGCCGCGCTCAGGTAGGGGGAGGCCGGCGGCGTCTGGGTCACCGCCCCGGAGCGGGTGCTGCTGGCGGCCCCGCC
>CALMBS010000202.1 GCA_937860285.1 uncultured Chloroflexota bacterium | reverse complement strand
CCGTTCCCAGCCAACAAGGGACTGTTCGACAAGCCCACCACGCTCAACAACGTGGAGACGTGGTCAATCGTCCCCCAGATAATCCTGAAAGGCGCCGACTGGTACAAAGGCATAGGCATGGGAGGGAATTCCGGCACCAAGACATTCTGTCTGGTCGGCAAGATCACCAACTCCGGCATAGCTGAGGTGCCCGTGGGCACTCCGCTGGGCCACGTGGTATTCGACATCGGCGGCGGCCCGCCAAAGGGGAAATCGTTCAAGTCCGTGCAGATCGGCGGGCCTTCCGGCGGAGTCATACCCATTGAACACATCAACACTCCAGTTGACTACGAATCGGTGACCAGCCTGGGCGCGATCATGGGATCGGGCGGTCTCATCGTCATGGATGAGGACACCTGCATGGTGGACATGGCCAAGTTCTTCCTGCAGTTCACCAAGGACGAGTCCTGCGGCAAGTGCCTGCCCTGCCGGGCCGGGATACCGAAGATGCTGGAGATACTCAACAAGATCACCCAGGGGCACGGGACCATGGCGGACCTCGATGTGCTCCAGGAGCTGGCGGAGATGGTGGGGTCGGCCTCCCTGTGCGGCCTGGGGCAGACTGCCCCCAACCCGGTCCTCTCCACCATTCGTCATTTCCGGGCCGAGTACGAGAGCCACATCATCGACAAGAAGTGCCCGGCTGCGGTCTGCGCCGGGCTCTTCAGGGCCCCGTGCCAGCACACCTGCCCCGTCGGTCTGGACATACCGGGATACGTCGCCTTCATCAAGGATGGCCGCTTT
This sequence comes from uncultured Chloroflexota bacterium, assembly GCA_937860285.1. GTDB lineage: Bacteria > Chloroflexota > Dehalococcoidia > UBA2247 > RBG-13-53-26 > JAFGCL01. The sequence continues at coordinate 2,982 of CALMBS010000202.1, read as the reverse complement.
GACGAAGCCTACAAACTGATCAGGCAGCGGCTGCCCTTCCCCTCCGTGTGTGGCCGGGTGTGCAACCACCCCTGCGAAGGCAAGTGCCGCCGCGGGCAGATGGATGACCCGGTGGCCATCCGGCACCTGAAGAGGTTCGCCGCCGACTGGGCCGCCGACAAGGGGTTCGAGTACATACCCAAGAAGGCGACCAGGAAGGACGTGAAAGTGGCCGTCATCGGTGCCGGGCCCGCCGGGCTTTCGGCCGCCCAGGACCTGGCCATGGACGGCTACGAGGTGACTGTCTTCGAGGCCTTGCCGGTGGCCGGCGGCTGCCTGGCGGTGGCCATCCCCGAGTACCGCCTTCCCAACGAGATGCTCAACCAGGAGATCCGCAACATCGAGAAGCTGGGCGTCGACATCAAGCTCAACACCCGGATCACGGACATAGACTCCCTGTTCGCCCAGGGTTACAAGGCAGTGTTCCTGGCCGTGGGCGCCCACGTGGGAGAACGAATGAGGGTCCCCGGCGAGGACGTGAAGGGCGTCTACGACGCCGTGGAGTTCCTGCGCAACGTCAACCTGGGACGCGACATGGAGATGGGCCACAAGGTAGCCGTGATCGGCGGCGGGAACACGGCCACCGACTCCGCCAGGGTGGCCTTGAGGATGGGGGCCAAGGAAGTGCACATGTACTACCGGCGCGAGAAGAAGGACATGCCCGCCATCGAGGAGGAGATCCTGGCCGTCGAGGAAGAGGGCATCCACATCCACGAGCTCACCGCCCCCACCCGCGTCCTGAGCCAGGAGGGCAAGGTCACCGGCCTGGAGCTCATCCGCATGGAGCTGGGTGAGTTCGACAAGAGCGGCCGGAAGTCGCCGCGCCAGATTAAGGGGTCCGAGTACTCCGTGGCCTGCGACACCGTGATCCAGGCCATAGGACAGCGGCCGGACACCGGGTTCACCGAGAAATACGGCATCAAGATCGGCATGGGGCGGACCATAGCCGCCGACCCCCGGACCCTGGCCACGGACCGCCCGGGGGTCTTCGCGGGCGGGGACGCCGTGACCGGGCCGTTCACCGTAATCGAGGCCATCGCCGCCGGCCAGAGGGCCGCGTCCTCCATCAAGAGATACCTCCAGGGCCAGGAGCTGGGCCCCAGGGTGGACCGCCAGGACCAGGAGACATTCATCATCCCCAGGCCCGACGATACGGAGGACATCAAGGAGAGACCACGCGTGACCATCAGCGAGCTTCATCCCGGCAAGAGGACCACCTCTTTCAAAGAGGTCAACATGGGCTACACCGCCCAAGAGGCAATGTCGGAGGCCTCCAGGTGCCTCCGGTGCGATGCTGAAGCTGGAGGGGACTAGATGAAGGAAATATCTCTGACAATTGACGGCAAGAAGGTGCAAGGCCACGAGGGCGACACCGTCCTCGAGGTCTGCCGCAAGAACGGGATAGACGTACCCACCCTCTGTGAGTTCAAGGGGCTAACCAATGTCGGGGCCTGCCGCATGTGTGTCGTGGACATCGAGGGGGAGAGGCGCATCAACCCGTCATGCACCTATCCGGCCCGCGACGGGCTGGTGGTCCAGACTAAGAACGACAAGCTGGAGAAGTACCGGCGCCTCATACTGGAGCTCATGTTCACCGAGAAAAACCACTACTGCATGTACTGCGAGAAGAGCGGGGACTGCGATCTCCAGGCCATGGGCTACCGGTACCAGATGGACAACGTCCGCTACCCCTACACCTCACCGGCCACCACCTTGGACGCCGTCAGCGAGTACATAGCCGTTGACCACGGGCGCTGCATCACCTGCGGCCGATGCGTCCGGGTCTGCCGGGAGATCGAGGCCAACCACACCCTGGATTTCGCCAGGCGCGGTTTCAAGACGGTGGTGGCCGCCGACCTCTCCCGGCCGCTCGGGGAATCGTCGTGCACTCAATGCGGGGCCTGCCTCCAGGCCTGCCCCACGGGCGCCATCTTCTCCAAGCTCAGCCTGTACAAGCCGAGGCACAGTGAGTGCCAGCGGGTGAAGACCGTCTGCCCTGTGTGCGGCGTGGGCTGCGAGCTCTCCGTTCTGGTCAAGGACAACAACCTGGTGACCATTGAGTCTCCGGACCTCACCGGCACCAGAGGTCCCCTCTGCCGGATGGGCCGTTTCGGGCTGCTGGCCAACGGCCACAAGCGCATTGCCTCGCCCATGATCCGGGACAAGGAAGGAAAGCTGAAGGAATGCACCTTGGACGAGGCCCTGGACGCCGCCGCCAGCCGGATGAAGAAGCTGGGCAAGGATTTCACCGGCGTCATATCCGCCAGGCTGCCCTGTGAGACCATCTCCACATTCTGCCAGTTCATGAAGAAAGCCGTCGGCAGCAGCCGGATCGACACCATGGGCGGTGAGGCCTGCCGGGTGATAGCCGAAGGGACGAAGGCCTTCAACAAGAAGAGCGAGGGGGCCGAGATCGAGTGCTCCATCGACGACATACTGAAAGCGGACTGCGTGCTCCTGGTGGGGGCCGATCCCGTCAAGACCCACCCCATCGTGGCGTCGCTCATCCGGCGCGCCGTGGACGGCAATGGCGCCCAACTGGTGGTGATTGACTCCCACAATGACGTCATGCCCCTCTGGCGTTCCCTGTGGCTGAAGCCGAAGGTGGGCAGCGGCGCCGTTCTGATGAACGGCCTGATGAACCTGCTCCTGTCCAAGGGCCTCATCAAGGGAAAGGTCGCCCCGGCCAAGCTGACCCAGTCCCTGTCCGAGTACGACCTCACCAGGGTCCAGGCCGAAACAGGCGTGAATGCCGCCGACCTGGATACCGCCGCCGAGACCTTCGGCAAGGCCCGGCACGCGGTGATCGTCTACGGCCAGGGGGTCTGGCACGCCCAGCATCCCTCCCTGGTGACCGACCTGCTGAACCTGGCAGACCTGACCGGGAACCGCGATGGGGACCATTTGAGAATCCTCTCCCTGAAGCCGGCGGCCAACAGCCGC
>CALMBS010000201.1 GCA_937860285.1 uncultured Chloroflexota bacterium | reverse complement strand
CAGCCCACAGGCCGCGCGTGACATGGCGCTCCTGATGCCAGTGGGTGATTCAGACAAAGACGCGGGGCCAGCGGAGCGTGGCCCTCCGATGCCTATTTCTTGGGTTCCTTGGGCTTGATCTCCTTCTCGGGGATGCCCGCCAGCCTGCGGGCGATGTTCTTCTTCTCCTCGAGCGGGTAGTTGGCCATGATGGCGATGTCCTCCATGATGGGGGAGCCGCCGCCATGGACACCGGCGATCTGCATGTTGGAGGCCACCGGCCCGGCGATCAGGTCCTGGGCCAGCCGGAAGGCGCGGTGCACGATCTCGGGGTCCACGTCCTTCTTCCGGGCGAAGTACTTGTCCAGGTACGCCCGCCACTTGGGATCGGCGTACTCTTCCTCGTAGGGCATGGTCTGCGGCTGGCCGCCGCAGATATCACATAGCGTGTCGTACTCGTGGTAGATATTCAGGCCGGCGTGCTTGCGGCCGACGTTGCAGTAGATCACGTTCGGGATCATAGTCCCGGAGGAGGCCTTGGTGGCGGTGTGGGCCGCGGCGATGCCGGAGGCGAAGACCAGCTCCGCAATCGACACCATCTCCGCCAGCTTGTGCTTGACGTGCTGCTCCTTCTCGATGCCACTGACCTCGGCGATGAGGGCGGTGGTGCCCATCAGCAGGTCGGTGTAGGCCGGCTTGCAGCCGGTGTAGCTGTGCCGGTGGTACAGGGCGAAGAGAACGGCCGCGCGGCCGCCCAGGGCCGGGTCCTGATCGAGGAACACCCTGTCCCAGGGCACCAGCACGTCGTCGAAGATGGTGACGCTGTGGGCGATGCCGTGCTTCTCCATTTCGGCCGGGAAGGCCTTGCGCGGAGTCGGGTTGGCGGCTTCGATGAGCATGTGCACGCCCTTGGTGTCCGCCGGGATGGAGAAGCAGATGGACCAGTCGCCCTCGTCCTTGGTCAGGCCGCGGCACGGGGTGACAATGAGCTCATCGCAGTAGGGGCCCACGGTGGTGTGGACCTTGCAGCCCCGGACCACGACGCCCTTGGCGTTCCGCTCGACCACCCTCATGTACAGGTCGGGGTCGGCCTGCTCGTGGGGGCGGAGCATTCGGTCGCCCTTGACATCGGTCTGGGCCGCGGCGCCGACCAGGTCCTTCTCCTGGAACTCCTTCATGAATGCCAGGAACCGCTGGTAGTACTCGGTCTTCCCGCCGTTCTTGTCGTCGGCCTCCTTGGTGATCACGGACATGGCGTTCATCATGTCTATGCCCATGCAGCGCTGGATGCAGGTGCCGGAAAGGCGGCTGAGCACCCTGGTCATCAACTGCTTCTTCAGCAGGTCATCCACGGTCTGGTGGATATTGGTGAACCGGTTGATGGTCTTGCCGGTCAGGTGCGAAGTAGCGGTGATGAAGTCCTTGTACCCGGGGTCGTCCACCAGGTCATAGGTCATCAGGATGTCCTTCATGGACGTTATCATGCGCGGGTCGTCACGCTGGATGACGCTCCCGTGCATGTAGCAGTTCGGCTTCAGGGACTTCATGCGCTCAATGAACTCTTGGGAAGTTATCACTCTGTCCTCCTCCTATCTAACCTTCCAGCCCTCTCCGCTGGGAAGGGTCCGTGCGCTGGCTGCCTCCCGGAGCCCCGGAAGGCGGATGCCGCCGGCCCTACGCCGGCTCGAAGTACATCAGGGTCAGCTCCTGGTCCAGGTCCTCGTACCGGGCCTTGACCTTCATGCCCGCCTTGATCTTGGCCTTGTCCGCGTTGACCAGCCGCCCCACCACCCGGGGACCTTCGTCCAGGTCCACCATGGCCACGGTGAAGGGCACCTCCCCGGAGAGCCTCTTGTCGACGGGGTGATGGATCACGCTCCAGGTGTAGATGACGCCCTTGCCGGAGATGGGCTCCCAGCTTCCCCCCAGCGTGCCGCAGTAGTAGCAGCTCGGCCCCGGCGGGAACCGGAGCTTCCCGCATTTGCCGCACTTCTGCAGCTTGGCCTGGTGCTCCTTGAGCGACTGCCAGTAGGGACCGCTGTCCTGGTCTGCTTCCGGATGAACTATGTATCGTTCCATATCTCGACTTCCCTCGCTAGACGGTCAGGATGCAGGCGCTGCCGATGGTGGTAGCGCCGGAGGTGACAAAGCACACCTCGGCGTCGGGCACCTGACGCTTTCCGCATTCGCCGCGCAATTGCATCACCGCCTCGGCGACG
>CALMBS010000200.1 GCA_937860285.1 uncultured Chloroflexota bacterium | reverse complement strand
AGATCGCCTTGGAATGTGAGAAGCAGGCGCTCGAGATCCTCGCTAGGGGGATCGAGGCTTCGCTGGATGCCGGGGACGCGGCGAGCCGCGAGTTCTTCGCCGGGAGCCTGCTCGAAGAAGAGGAGCACCTCGACTACGCCGAGACCCAGCTCGAGCTGCTGCGTTCGCTCGGCGAAGCGAACTACCTAGCGCAACAGCTCCGCGACTGAGGCGGCGCCCGGCCGCCACCCCCTCCAAAGAGCCGGCCCAGAAGCCGCCACCATGGAACCCGGTGGAGGCCCTCGCCGCGGAGCTGGGCCGCCGGGGCAAGGACGTCGTGGCCAGGGCGGTGGAGACGGGCCAGGTGCAGACCCTCGAGATCGAGGTGAGCCATGAAGACCAGGCGGCCTGCTTCGAGGTCCGGGCCGGGGTCTACAACCGGACCGAGGCCGTGGCCATAGCCCGGGACATCACCTCCCGCAGAGACCGGGAGAGGTCCCTGACCATGTTCAAGCAGGACCTCGAGGCCGTGATCCGGGACCAGTCCAGCGAGCTGAACCGGCTCCAGGATGCGTTCCGGAGGCAGGTCGCCCTCCTGGAGCAGGAGGAGGCGGTCCTCAAGAAGAGCTTCAGCAAGGCGGAGAGGCTGCTGGAGGACACCATCGGGGCCATTACCATCATCGCCCAGAAGAAGGACCCCTACACCGCCGGCCACCAGCAGAAGGTGAGCCAGCTAGCCTGCGCCATCGCCCGGGAGATGGGGCTCTCCGGCGAGCAGGTCCGGGTGATCCGCATCTCCTCTCTCCTTCACGACTTGGGCATGCTGTTCGTTCCGGCCGAGTACCTGGCCAAGCCCGGGAAGCTGAGCGACGCGGAGTTCTCCATGATCAAGGCCCATCCGGACACGGACTACCAGATCCTGAAGACCATCGACTTCTCCTTCAACATCGCCGACATCGTCCACCAGCACCACGAGCGCCTGGACGGGTCCGGCTACCCCGAGGGGCTGAAGGGCGACGCTATCTGCCTGGAGTCCCGGATCATCGCCGTGGCTGACGTGGTGGAGGCCATGGTCTCCAAGAGGCCGCACCGCCCCGCTCCCGGCGTGGAGGCCGCCCTCAAGGAGATCGAGAAGGGCCGGGGCACTTTGTACGATCCTGACGCCGTTGACGCATGCCTCAAGCTCTTCCGCGAGCAGGACTTCCGGTTCCAGGACTCGGGGGTGAAGTGATGGAGCAGTCGCCGATGCGCCGGCCCGGCAAGCGATGGTACGACGACTCCAGCCTGATAAAGGTGCCGGTCATAGTGTGCGCCACCTCGGGCACCTACGCCGGAAACACCTATCACATCGGTGACCAGCGCCTGCTGGATGCCTTGAACGCGGGCTTCGTGGCCAAGGCCCTGCGCATGGGGAAGGAGTTCATGCCGCTGACGGAGGTCGAGGCCTTCCTGCCCACCGGAAAGAGGAGCGCCATCCCCTGCATCTATGTCCGGAAGTCCAACATCTACTTCGTCGGCGAGAAGAAGGCCTCCCAGTCCGGCCCCGCGGCGCCCCCTGAGACCCGGCGCGGGGCGCACCTGGTCAGGAAGAAGACCCAGGCCGGGACTGAGATCCACATGCCGCCCTACCTCCTCCAGGGCAACGTGCATATCGACATCTGGGAGGAGTTCCTGGACACCATCGACCGCGACCTGAGGTTCATGCCGCTGACCGACGTCAAAGTCCGCCCGGCGCTGCCCGGGGGCGCCTCCGCCTTCGAGTTCGTCGCCGTGAACAAGGACCTGATTGCATACATCGCCGAGGCCGCCGCACCGCCCCAGTAGCGCTGGCTGCCGTCCCGGTCCCGCTGGCGCCGGGAGGGCGGATGGGCTATCCTCATTAGGGATGGGCCCGGCGGATGCCGTGGCTGACGCCTGTAGACCGGGGGGGGTGAAATGACCGACAGACCCATCGAGCTGAAGCCCGTAGGGGTGGTGAAGACCATCCTCAGCGATGACGAGGTCCGCGAGAGCTGGCACGAAGGCATCGACGCCGAGATCGAAATCTTCGAGCAATACGCTCCTGCGCTGGAACGCATTGAGGGCTTCTCCCACCTGATGGTGACGTTCTACCTGCACGAGACCAGCGCCGAGCAGCGTCAGACGCTTCGGGCCAGGCCCAAGAGGTACCTGCGCTACGGCCTGAAGCTGGAAGACCTGCCCTTGGTAGGAGTGTTCTCCCTGGATTCACCCCACCGGCCCAATCCTCTGGGCCTGACCATCGTCAGGCTCCTGTCCAGGCGGGCCAACACCCTCACCGTCGGCGGTCTGGATGCCTTCAACGGCACGCCGGTACTGGACATAAAGCCATACACCCCGGAGAGGTGCGTCTCCAGCTTCACCCTGCCCGATTGGTTCAGGCTGCTGCAGCGGCACGTCGAGATGCCCGGCAGCGACCCGGGCCATGGCGCCTGAGCCTGAGGAGGGTCGGTGGAGTCTGACCTTCGGGTACGGATAGACACCCTGGCCGGCTGGATGTACGAGGCCGGGCACCTGGTGGTCTTCACCGGCGCCGGGATCAGCACCGAGTCCGGCCTGGCCGACTTCCGCGGGCCGGACGGCCTCTGGACCCGCCAGGCCAGGGGGCTGCCCACCAGGTCCATCGATTTCGCCTCGGCCCGGCCCAACGCCGGGCATGAGGCCATTGTCGAGCTGCAGCGCCTCAACAAGCTAACCTTCCTCATCTCCCAGAACGTGGACAACCTCCATCTCAGGTCCGGGATCCGGCCGGAACTGATAGCCGAGCTGCACGGGAACATTACCAGGCTGCGCTGCCAGTCCTGCGAGTTCCTCATGGACAACGTCGGCGACATCATACCCTGCCCCCTGTGCGGCGGGCACATGGCCCCCAGCGTGGTCAACTTCGGCCAGTCCCTGCCGCGGCGCGAGCTCGAGGACGCCTACGCGCATTCCCGGAAGGCGGACCTCTTCCTGGCCGTGGGCTCCACCCTGACGGTGACGCCGGCCGCGGACATGCCCCGCGTCGCCCTCCGGGCGGGCGCGCGCCTGGTCATCGTCAACCAGGGCCAGACCCCGCTGGACCGGGCCGCCCACCTGCGCTTTGAGGAGAAGATCGGCGAGGTGCTCCCCCCCGCCGTGGCGAAGCTGGGCGAGATAATGTACAATCGCGGGTAGAGGCGCCCATGCTCAGGGGAAAACAGCGGGACACGGCCATCATCAAGAAGCTCGACGAGTGGAGACAGTCGAGCCCCGACTGGCCCCGTGCCATCGAGACCGGCATCCGCCTGCTGCGCCTGAGCATCGACACCAAGGCCCGGATGACACCGCCCCAGCCCCATCTGTCGCGGGATGCCATATCCTCCCTGCTCCTCAAAGGGCAATCCATCCTGCCGTTCGCTGAACTGGCCCTGGATGGGCCCCTGCTGGAGGAGACGTTCCAGGCCGCCGTGCCGATCTTGACCGGGGCCCGGGCGGACACCCAGGACGACAGCCAGCGCCTGTGGCAGCTGGCCGCCAACACCCCGCTGCTGCGCCAGGTGGCCCGGGACTACTACAACGGCACGCCCCTGTCCGCCACGGCCGTGGAGCACTGCATCGACGCCGCGCTCCTGGAGGATTGCCTCCGGGCCGCGCTGGCGCCCTTCCTGTGGGCCCACTCCGAGGCCCTGTCGGAGCTGGTGGCCCAGGAGCTGTGGCGGCGCAAGTCCTGCCCCGCCTGCGGCGGCACGGCGGACTTCGCCTACCTGGAGGCTGAGGCCGGGGCCAGGTGGCTGATGTGCTCCCGGTGCAGCCTGGAATGGCTGTTTCAGCGCGTGCAATGCCCGTACTGCGCAACGCAGAAGCACGAGTCCCTGTCCTACCGCACCAACACTCAGGGCATATACCAGCTCTACACCTGCGAGGAATGCCGCTGCTACATCAAGGCCATTGACCTCAGAAGAGCAGGCGCCGAGGTCCTGCTGCCCCTGGAAAGGGTCCTGACGGCGGACCTGGACCGGCAGGCGAAAGAGGCCGGCTACCGGCCGGGAAGCCGCCCCGCATCCTGGTCGCAGCCGGCGGACTGAGGTCCCTCTCCGGGGACGCCCTGGCTTCCCTCCGGCCCACAGGCCCATTTGGATTTGCAGACCGACTTTGGCGCATGGTACGATTTTTGTAGGAATTTTGCGTTCGCCGGCCGGAAGACGGCCGGCGAATCGAGGTGTTGTCGTGGTGGTGAGGGGGAGCACGGGATAGGGCCCAGAGATAGAACATGGTCCGCGGCGCAAAGGCGATGAGGGGCAAGTGAGCATGGTCTCATTCGCCCCTTCTTGTTGGATGCTCGATAGAGCAGGAACTGGCTGAAAGGAGGAGTGGCACTGGTGGAGCTGAACCGCAGGGATTTCCTGAAGATAACTGGCGCGGGCACGGCCGGCGCGGTGGCCGCCGTAGCCCTGAGCACCATGTCGACCGCGCCGACGCAGGCGCGCCTGGTGCACCCCAAACTCGAGGAGTTGGTGGAAGAGACCCACACTATATGCTGCTACTGCTCGGTAGGATGCGGCGCCCTGGTTACCAGCCGGATGCAACGGGAGTACGGCGAGGTGGTCAGGATAGAGGGCGATCCGGACCACCCCATCAACAGGGGCGCCCTCTGCCCCAAGGGCCAGGCCATGTACCAGATTCACGGCGTTGACGGACGGTCCGACAGCCCCATCAACGATGAGAGGGTCATGAAGCCTCTCTACCGGGCCCCCGGCGCCGCGGACTGGGAAGAGAAGAGCTGGGACGAGGCCCTGGAAATGATCGCCCGCCGGGTGAAAGACACCCGGGACGCCAGGCTGGTCACCACCGACGCCAGTGGCAAGGTGGTTAACCGCAACGAGGGGATGGCCTCCCTTGGCGGCGGCGAGCTGGACAACGAAGAGTGCTACCTGCTGGCCAAGATGAGCCGGGCGCTGGGCGTGGTGTACATCGAACACTGCGCCCGTCTTTGACATTCCTCAACTGTAGCGGCTCTGGCAGAGTCGTTCGGAAGAGGAGCCATGACCAACCACTGGATCGATATCCGGAACACCGACTGCGCCCTGATCATCGGCTCAAATGCAGCGGAGAACCATCCCGTCTGCATGAAGTACGTCCTGGAGGCCCAGGACCGCGGCGCCAAGGTCATCCACGTTGACCCGAGGTACAGCCGGACCTCGGCCAGGGCGAACACCTACGTCCGTATCCGGACGGGTACCGATATCGCCTTCATGGGCGGCATGATCTACCACATCCTGGAAGACATGAGGAAGAACCCCGCGAACTACAACCTGGAGTACGTCCAGAACTACACCAATGCCGCCTACATCGTCAACCCCGACATCAAGCTGCCCGGAGATGCCGGGCAGAAGGGGCTGTTCAGCGGATGGGACGGGGGCAAGTACGATCCGGCCACCTGGAAATACGCCGACATGGCCAATGCCACCGCGGAAGCCAAGCTGCTCACCCCCAACTGGCAGGGGTGGACCAGCAGGGCCGCCGACGAAGCAACAGCCTGGGGAGAGCTGGACAACAACTGTGTCTTGAAACTCCTGTGGAGGCACTACAGCCGCTACAGCAAGGCCACCGTCTCCAGGATTACCGGCATACCGGAAGCGAAACTGGACGAGGTCTACACCGAGTATGCCCGGACCGGGGCCAGGGGCAAGGCGGGCACCATCATGTATGCCATGGGCGCCACCCAGCATACCTACGGCAGCCAGAACATCAGGACCTACTCCATTACCCAGCTCCTTCTGGGAAACATCGGGGTGGCGGGCGGCGGCATCAATGCGCTGCGCGGCACCTCCAACGTGCAGGGATCAACAGACCAGTGCCTGCTGGAGCACATCCTTCCGGGATACCTCAAGATGGTCACGGACGCCGACGCTCACCAGACACTGGCGGGATACCTGGCCAACGTGACTCCTGCGGCCACCAGCCCGCCCGCCGAGATGGCCGCCGACAAGTCGGTCAACTGGTGGAGCAACACGCCCAAGTACTTCATCAGCCTGCTCAAGGCCTGGTGGCCCGACGTCGATCACACCGTCAGCTTCGACTACCTCCCCAAGAAGAAGGCCAGCGGGGCCAACTACACCCACCTGGGCATGATCCAGGCCATCGGGGAAGGCAAGATCGACGGGCTCTGGATATGGGGACAGAACCCGGCCGCCGGCGGCCCGGCTTCACTGGGCGCCCGGGAGGCCCTGGGGAAACTGAAGTGGATGGTGGCCAGCGACATCTGGTTCAACGAAACGCACCTGTTCTGGAAGAGGCCGGGCGTCAACCCCGAGGAAATCGACACTGAGGTATTCTTGCTGCCGGCAGCCTGCTCGTTCGAGAAGGAAGGCAGCATTTCCAACAGCGGCCGCTGGGTGCAGTGGCGCTACAAGGCCGTGGATGCGCCGGGGCAGGCCGTTCCCGACCTCGACATCATGATCCGGCTCTTCAAGAAGATACGGCGCCTCTACCAGAGCGAGGGGGGCACCTTCCCGGACCCCATCCTCAACCTGGGCTGGGACTACAGCGACGAAGAAGAGGCCGACGTCATTGCCAGGGAGATGAATGGCTATGACCTGACTTCCGGGAAGCTGATGGCCAGCTTCGTCAACCTCAAGGACGACGGGACGACCTCCTCCGGGAACTGGCTGCACTGCAATCAGTACACCCCGGCATCCGATGCCGACAAACAGGCCTATCCTGACCTCATAAGCGTGGTGGGGGGCGTCGAGTCCATCAACAAGGCCAGAAGGCGGAACAACGTCGACACGTCCCTGATTGGAAGCGGGGGCGTTGGCGCCGGGCTGTACTCCAACTGGGCCTGGTGCTGGCCGGTGAACCGGCGAGTCATCTACAACCGCGCTTCCGTTGACCTGGACGGCAACCCCTGGGATGCGGAACACCCGATCGTGGCCTGGAACGGCACCGCCTGGGCGGGCGACGTCATCGACGGCGGCGGGAATCCCATTGCCCTGGCCACCGACGGGGCCAGGAACCTGCCGTTCATTATGAACGCTGAAGGCGTGGGCAGGATGTGGGGCTACGGCCTGAAGGACGGTCCCATTCCCGAAGTCTACGAGCCGTGGGAGAGCCCCCTGGACACCAACTTGATCACGGGCGTGGCCAACGACAGCACGCAGAGGATCAACCCCGGCTTCAATGATCCGGCCTCCTACATTGGCAGCCTCAGCATCGACGGCCGGGAGTGGAACGAGCGCGGCAACGCGAACGAGTTCCCGGTCGTGGCCACGACCTACCGCTGCACCGAGCACTGGCAGACCGGCATCATGACCCGGAACCTGCCGTGGCTGGCGGAGCTGATGCCGGAGATGTACGTCGAGCTGGGCACGGACCTGGCTGACGAGGAGGGCATCGCCAATGGCGACACGGTCAGGGTCAGCTCCAAGAGGGGTGTGATCCAGGCGGTAGCCATAGTCACCAGGCGTTTCCAGGCCATTACGGTGGACGGCAAGACCATCCACCAGGTGGGCATACCGTGGCACTGGGGCTACGCCGGCCGCGTGACCGGTGACAGCGGCAACGTCCTGACACCGCATATCGGCGACGCCAACACCAACATACCGGAATCCAAGAGCTTCCTGTGCAAGGTAGAGAAGGCGTAGTGGAGGAAAGATATGGCTCACATGTCTAAAGGAGTACTTTACGACGGCACTCGGTGCATAGGATGCCGGGCCTGCTCCGTGGCCTGCAAGAGCTGGAACCGGAAGCCGGATGACCCGGAGGAGAAGGTGTCCGTCCAAGGCGGGATAGAAGGGAAGGCCGTTCTCTCGTACAAGACCTACACCTTCATGCGCTACCGCGAAGTGGGCGAGGGCGACGACTTCAAGTGGGCCTTCGTCAAGATACAGTGCATGCACTGCGAGCACCCGGCCTGCGTCACCGCCTGCATCGTGGGCGCGTTGCGCAAGGACGGGGAAACCGGCGCCGTGGTCTACGACCGGGGCGCCTGCATCGGCTGCCGCTACTGCATGGTCGCCTGCCCCTTCGGCGTGCCCACCTACGAGTGGGACCGGCCGTCGCCCTGGATCAAGAAGTGCACCTTCTGCGCCGACCGGCAGAACGGCAACGACAGCGAGCCGGGAGGCGTGCTGCACCCGGCCTGCGTCACCACCTGCCCCACCGGCGCCCTGCACTTCTTTGAGGGCACGGAGGACGTCTCCGGGCGGGACCAGGCCATCGAAGAGGCCCACCGGCGCATTGACGCCTCCCCCGGCCGGTACTACGATCACGTCTACGGCGAGAATGAGGCCGGCGGCACCGACTGGATCTACATCAGCAATGTGGCTCCGGAGGACCTGGACCTGCCGGAGGTCACCGACGAGTCCGTTCCCACCAACGCCCACAAGGCCATGGGCACCCTGCCCTACTACGCCGCGGGCGTCATCGGCCTGATGGCCGCCGTCTACTGGGTCACCAAGCGGAAACAGAAGATCGCCGC
>CALMBS010000199.1 GCA_937860285.1 uncultured Chloroflexota bacterium | reverse complement strand
GGCAGGAAGTGGGTGGGCGTCACCAGGTTGATGTTCTCCGCCCCCTTCTCCTGCAGCCGGAGCATGATCCGGGCCAGGTCATCGGGGCTCACCCGGGTCCCCTCGATGGCCTGCGAGAAGCGGTGGTTCTGGCAGTAGACGCACCGCAGGCTGCACCCGGAGAAGAAGATGGCGCCGCTGCCCTTCTCGCCGCTTATCCCCGGCTCTTCGCCGTGGTGCAGGAAGGCGGTGTAGACCACCATGTCGCCGCCGGCGCCGCAGTAGCCCGTCTCCCCCGCCAGCCGGTTGGCCTCGCACCTCCGCGGGCAGAGACAGCAGATCTGCAGCTGCCGGTACAGCAGCGGCAGCTTCTCCTCGATCAGGCTGGCCTTGTCAGCCGGCTCCAATTCGGTGCCCCACCCCTTCTATCCGAAGGCGCCGGCCATCCAGCCTTGTCCCGGCCCCCAGGATGGTCTCCACCAGCCAGAGGTTGGTCTCCACGTGCTCCGTCACCCGCGGGATGACATACTCGCTGGCCCCGCCCGCCAGGGCGCAGAACGGTATCAGCTGGTCCGCCACGTACCGGTCGACCGTGGCGCCCGCCTGGAGGTCATCCAGCAGGCTCCCGGCCACGTACCGTCCGATCTCCTCCGACCTGCGGCCCAGCTTGCCGGCCCGGTCGGAGCCGACGATGGCGCCGCTGGCGGTCTCGGCCCAGACCGTCAGGTCGGCCCCTTTCTGGCCGGCCGATGTCTCGTACACCGCCTCTATGTCGGCCTCATAGCCGGCCTCCTCCAACGCCTCCGAGCACTCCTCCGCCATCCGGTCGCTCACCTCCTGCTCCGCCAGGTGTGAAGACAGCCCGATGCCCCCGACGGCAGTTACCCGGCCCTGCTCGGTGAGCCCGATCGGCCTCAGCCCATCCACAGCCGGCCTGACCCTCACCTCCAGAACGCCGTTGCCCTCCGGCACGTAGCCCGGCCTCCGCACAAAGACCTCAGCCTCCAGGCCCATTCTCCTCACCAGCGGCACCAGCACCCGCTGCAGATGGTGCGCCGACGGAGCGAAGTCCTGGAACAGGCCGCCCGTAAGGGTGAAGACCGACGCCCTGTCCGCGAAGGCTCCGACCAGCAGCAGGCTCAGGGCCAGCATGGTCGTGGACCCGGCCGTGCCGATGTCCCAATGGTAGGCCCCGCCCCGGATGCTGCGGCCCGGCCGGTAGGTGAGCTCGCTGGAGCCCACCTCGGCCCTCTCCACCCGGCCGCCGCACATCTGGGCACAGGCGGCGACCACCTGCCGGTGCTGGGGCCGGAGCCCCCTCTTGTCGCTCCGGGCCCGGATGTTGGTCAGGTGCAGGTCCCGTCCCAGGATGGTGCACAGCGACACCGCCAGCCGCACAATGGTCCCGGAACCGGACCTCTCGCTCCCATCTACCTCAATCATGCTATTGCCAACCCGTCCCGCATAATGAATAATAGCAGAACAATGGACGGCCAAGCGGAGACACCGGGGGACACCATCACCTTCCTCGGCACGGCCGGCGCCCGGGTCATGGTCGCCAGCCAGATTCTGGCGTCAGGCGGGCTGTGGTTCAACCTGGGCGGCACCGAAATGCTGCTCGACCCCGGCCCGGGGACGCTGGTCCGGGCCGTGAAGAGCCGGCTCAGCCCACCGAGGCTGGCCGCCATCATCCTCTCGCACAAGCACCTCGACCACTCCTGTGACATCAATGTGATGATCGAGGCCATGGCCGAGGGCGGCTTCCACCGCCGCGGGGTGCTGCTGGCCCCGGCCGACGCCCTGGAGGACGATCCCGTGGTACTGCGGTACGTGCGGCCCTTCCTGGAGCGCATCGAGGTGCTCAAGGAGGGCGGAGAGTACCAGGTGGAGAACGTGTCCATCCGCACCCCTTTACGGCACGTGCACCCGGTGGAGACCTACGGCCTGGTCCTGCGGACGGACCGGCACACCATCTCCTGCGTGGTGGACACCCGGTACTTCGACGGGCTGTGCCAGCACTACCGGGCCGACCTCCTTATTCTCAACCTCATGCGGCTGGAACCCACGGCCCCGCTGGACCCCCTCTCAGTGCCGGACGCGGCCGTCATTATCAAGAGCCTGCGGCCCCGGGCCGTGCTGCTCAATCACTTCGGCATGAGCATGTGGCGGGCCAAGCCCTGGACCGTGGC
Source organism: uncultured Chloroflexota bacterium (assembly GCA_937860285.1). Lineage (GTDB taxonomy): Bacteria > Chloroflexota > Dehalococcoidia > UBA2247 > RBG-13-53-26 > JAFGCL01. Next base: position 6,237 of record CALMBS010000199.1, on the reverse strand, counting down.
CCAGCGACTGTCCCAGGATACCGGCGTCCGCGTGATCGCCGCCAGCGACGGCCTGAGATTCGACCTGGCCCAGCTGGCCTGAGGAGGTGTGCCGTGGCCCTTGATCCGGAAGTCGCCCAGATGATCGAGGAAATACGCCAGGACAAGGACCACAGCGCCAGCTGGCTGTCCCTCCGCGCCATCGGCGCCGTCCGGCTGGCCGCCGGGAAGAGCAGCGCCGGCACCACCGCCACCTTCCTGAACGATATGAAAGGCGTGGCCAGGGAGCTGGCGGAGGCCAGGCCGCCCATGGCGCCTATCGGGAACCTGGTGGCGCAGTGGTTCTACGAAACCTCCCACGGGCCGGAGGTCGAGGCCGGCCTGGATGCCCTCCGGGCCTTCGCCATCCGCAACGGCGAGAGGATCGTCAAGGCCCGCCGGGGCGCCCTCAACCGGCTGGCCGAGCACGGGTCGCAGGTGGTGGAAGATGAGGACATCCTGCTCTCCTGCAGCGACAGCGCCACCGTCGTGGAGAGCCTCCGGGCCGCCAGGCTGGCCGGCAAGGAGTTCGGCGTCTACGTGGCGGAGTCCCGGACCAGCGACGGCAAGGCATACGGCGAGGCCATGGCCGAAAGGCTGAAGGCCGAGAACGTCCCGGTCAAGGTGATCCCTGACAGCCCCAGATCCATCGCCGATTCCGTGGCGAAATCCAACAAGGTCATGGTCGGCGCCGACAGCATCCTGGACAACGGCTCGCTCATCAACGGGGCGCCCACCATGGTCATCGCGGAGGCGGCCCATGCCAGGCGGATCCCCTTCTACGTGGTCTGCGAGTCCACCAAGTTCAGCGCCCTGCGCCTCGCCGGGCGGCACCTGTGGCTGGAGGAGGGCTTCGAGGTGGTTCCGGCCGCGCTGATCACCCGCATTGTCACCGAGGAAGGCCTGATGAACGTGGACCAGGCCATGGTGAAGGCGAAGAACATGGCCAAGTACCTGGTGGCCCTCTGGGAGTAGGGGGCAGGCGCCGCCTCAGGTCAGGATCCGCAGCACCCGCTCGATGCCGGCGAAGTCCCGGACCAGGTCCGCCGCGCACCCCGGCAGATGCTTCCAGGCCAGGAAGACGGCCGGCTCCGCCTGTCCCAGGCCGATCTCCAGCACGACTGCTCCCCGGGGCCGCAGGTAGTCCCTCACCCCGGCCAGCAGCCTCCGCACCACGTCCAGCCCGTCGGGGCCCCCGGCCAGCGCCGACAGCGGCTCGTAGTCCCTGACCTCGGGAGCCAGCCCGGGGATGTCGGCGTCCCTGACATAGGGCAGATTGGCCGCGATGATATCCACTGTTCCAGGCAGGGGCGCCAGCAGGTCGCCAGGGAGCAGCTCCACCCGGTCCTGAACACCGCGCCTGACGCTATTGACGCGGGCCACTTCCAGCGCCGCCGGCGAGACATCGGTGGCCCAGATGCGGGCCCCGGGAAGGTGCAGGGCCAGGGCCACGGCTATGGCGCCGCTGCCGGTGCCCACGTCCGCGATGGTGCACGGCTGTCCCTCCGCGAACCGTTCCTTCACCAGGCCCAGCACCGTCTCCACCAGGAGCTCCGTCTCCGCCCGGGGGACCAGCACCCGGTGGTCAACCACCAGCTCGATGCCGTAGAACCAGGCCCGGCCCCGGATGTAGGCCGCCGGCTCGTGCCGGAGCCTCCTGTCGACCAGCGCCTGGAAGCGGTCCTCCGCCGCCGGCGGTAATGGGTCTTCCAGCCGGGCGTAGAGCTCGGCCCGCTCCACGCGGAGCGCATGCATCAGCAGCAGCTCGGCCTCAAGGCGGGCATCGGGGATGCTGCCGGCGGCGATGCGGGCTTCAGCCTGGCGCAGCGCTTCCCTGAGGATCACGCAACGGCTTCCTCTAGCTGCCGGGCCCTTTCATCGGCCGCCACCGCATCGATGAGCTCATCCAGGTCCCCTTCCAGGACCAGGGCCAGCTTGTGGACGGTCAGCCCCACTCGGTGGTCCGTGATCCGGTTCTGGGGGTAATTGTAGGTCCGTATCTTCTCCGCCCGCTCCGCGGAGCCCACCTGGGAGCGCCTCTCCTTGGAGAGCTCCTCCTGCTTCTTGCGCTCCTCGTGGTCCTTGACCCGGGCCCGCAGGACGGCCATGGCCTTCTGGCGGTTGCGCAGCTGGAAACGCTCGTCCTGGCAGCTGGCCACGATCCCGGTGGGGATATGCATTATGCGTACCGCCGTGGCCACCTTGTTGACGTTCTGCCCCCCGGCACTGCTGGCATGGTAGAACTCCACCTTCAGGTCCTCCGGCTTCAGGTCGAAATCCACCTCTTCCACTTCCGGCATGACGATCACCGTCGCCGTGGAGGTGTGGATGCGCCCGCTGGCCTCCGTGACGGGCACCCGCTGCACGCGGTGCACCCCGCGTTCGTGCTTCAGGCGGCCGTAGGCGCTCTTGCCCTTGACCTCGAAGATGATCTCCTTGAAACCGCCCCGCTCGCTCTGGCTGCTGTCCACCACCTCGACCTTCCAGCCGTGGTTCTGGGCATACCGCTGGTACATACGGAAGAGGTCCCCGGCGAACAGGGCCGCCTCCTCCCCACCGGTCCCGGCGCGGATCTCCATGATGGCGTCCTTCTCGCTGGTGACGTCCCGCGGCAGCAGGGCCAGCCTGAGCTCTTCCACCAGCCCGTCCCGACGCTTCTTCAGGGTCTCCACTTCCTGCTCGGCCAGGTCCTCCATCTCGGGGTCAAGGTGGTCCCGGAGCAGCTGCTCCGCCTCCCCCAGCTCCTTCACCACCGTCTTATACTGGCGGTACTTCTCCACAATGGGGCCAATCCCGGCCTGCTCCTTGGAGAGCGCCTGCCACTGCCCGGCCCCGGACGCCATCAGCTGGTTCAGCTCTTCGTAGCGCCGGTCCACCGCCTCGAGTTTGTCCAGAAAGCTGTCTGCCATGTCCTACCTAGATTATAGCAATTCGTCTTTATGTAACCCAACCCGGGCCGTCCCGCCGCGCGGCGCCGACCAGCCCGGCCATGTCCCCAATCCCCTCCTGCCGCATGAAGTCCTCGATCCCCTCCAGCACGTCCAGCACGGCCCGGGGATTGACGAACTGGGCCGTGCCCACCTCCACGGCGCTGGCCCCGGCCATGATGAACTCCAGGGCGTCCCGGGCCGACATGATGCCGCCGCAGCCAATGACCGGCAGCTGCACCGCGCCGCACACCTGGTAGACCATGTGCAGCGCCACCGGCCTGATGGCCGGGCCCGACAGGCCGCCGCAGATGTTGCCCAGTGAAGGTCTCCGGGCGGAGACGTCGATGGCCATTCCCCGCAGGGTGTTGATGAGGCACAGGGCGTCGGCGCCGGCCTCCGCGGCCGCGACGGCGATCTCCACGATGCTGGTGACGTTGGGGGTCAGCTTGACGATGACGGGCAGGGAGGTGGCCTTCCGCACCGCGGCGGTGACGGAGGCCGCCGCCTTCGGGTCCGTCCCGAACTCCATGCCCCCGGACTTCACGTTGGGGCAGCCGATGTTGACCTCCAGGCCGCCGACGCCGGCCACCGCATCCAGACGGGCGGCCAGCCGGGCGTAGTCCTCGATGCTCTCGCCGGCGATGTTGACGATGACCGGCACCTTCCAGGCGGCCCACACCGGCGCCCGCTCCCGGACCAGGGCCTCAACGCCGATGTTCTGGAGGCCGATGGAGTTGAGAAGCCCGGCCGGGGTCTCGGCCAGCCGCGGGGGCGGATTGCCCTCCCGCGGCTCCAGGGTAGTCCCCTTGCAGACGATGGCGCCCAGGCGCTGGATATCCACAAAATCGGCATACTCCGTGCCGTAGCCGAAGGTGCCGGACGCGGTCATCACCGGGTTGGCCAGCCGCAGCCCGCGGGGTCTGCCGGGAGCCAGCTGCACCGCCAGGTTCACCTTCCTCGTCCCTCCTTGCAGGCGTCCGCCGTCCCGTATTGTAGGGGCATTGGGTCGCGCGCCGCAAGTGGGCGGCGCCCCGCCGGCGGCGCCACCGCACCGCGCCGGCGGCCCGGCTCCGGGCCCGCATTCGGCAATGTGAGCATTCTGTGATGGAGCCACGGTCCGATGAGACATACCAGCGACGCCCCCGTGCTAGAAGGGAGTGACGAGCCGTCTGCGCATGCGGCTCCGGCACCACCGCGACATGGGCGGAAGCCGTGTCCGGCCAGACTGGTTTGGCAGTCAAATGCCGGCACGCCCGCCGGGTACAGGCCGCGGACGGACTCCTGAAGGTCGTCCGCAGGGGAGGGGCCATGGCATCGAACAACGGTAACGGTAGCTTCTTCGAGAGACTGGCGCGCCGCTGCGCCCGCCACCCCTGGGCCACGGTCCTCACCTGGGTCATGCTCCTGGCCATCGGCGGCGGCCTCTTCGCCGGGGTGCTGACCAAGAACATGACCACCGTCACCAAGTTCACCACCGGAACCGAGTCCAAGCTGGCGGACGAGCTGTTCATCGAGCGCTTCCCCCAGGCCGCGTACAAGGTGGAGAACGCCGTCATCACCTCCAATGCTTACACCGCCGATGACGCCGAGTTCTGGGCCTACGTCGACGGCCTCTACGCCAGGCTGCAGCCCCTCATGGAATCGGGTGTGGTCAAGGGCGTGCAGTACTATGACCCGGCCCTCCGCGAGGGCCTGCCGGCGACCGTCGGCGCGCTGGAGCAGATGGTCGATGCCATCGAGCTGGCGCTCGACGAGAACGCGACCTCCGCTCAGCTGGCCCAGGCCGCCGCCGGGCTGCTGGCTTCGGCCGATAACCTCACCGATGTGGCCAACAGCCTGTCGGGCACGCTTCTGACCGCCACCGGGTCCACCACCCTGGACGGAATGCTGCAGGCCATCGACGGGTCCGAGGAGCTGGCCGGGACCCTGCTGCTGCGGGATGCCCTGGGCAAGCTCCAGGGCGCCCTGGCGCCGATAGCTGACAACCAGACCGTGAGTGAAGAGATCATCCGCACCACCGTGGCCGACCTCCAGGCCACGGCCCCGCCGCTTCGGGTGGCGGCCGATAGCCTGGAGGCCACGGGGCCGGGTACCTCGGCCAGGCCAGATCTGATCGCCGGCCTGCGCGACACCGCCAACGGCCTGGAAGAGGTGGCCGGCCTCTACTGGCTCAGAGAAGGCATCGCCAGGACGAATGCCGCCCTGAGACCGATAGTGGAGAACCAGGCCGTCAGCACCGAGGACTGCGGGACGACGGCCCAGATGCTGCGCGACACCGCCCCCAAGCTCCGTAAGGCGGCTGACCTCCTGGTAGCCACCGGGCCGGGCACAGTCGATCAAAGGCCGACCCTCATCGGCGGGCTGCGCGACACCGCCAACGGCCTGGAAGAGGTGGCCGGGCTCTACTGGCTCAGAGAGGGTCTCACCCAGACGCGCAACGCCCTGCTGCCCATAGTCAACGGCCAGGTTCTGTCCCCGGAGACGCGCCAGGCGACCATTGCGCTTCTTCAGGCCACCGCGCCGGAGCTCCGGGCAGCGGCCGACCTGCTGGTAGCCACCGGGCCGGGCACGGTCGACCAGAGGCCGACGCTCATCGACGGGCTGCAGCAGGCTGCCGGCGGCCTGGACGAAGTGGCCGGACTGTACCACGGGCTCTACTGGCTGAGGACCGGCCTGGGCCAGACGCAGGCCGCCCTGCAGACCATTGTCGACAATGCCACGGTCACCACGGACCAGTGCCGGACCACGGCCACGACGCTCATGGCCACGGCCGTCGACCTGCGCGATGCTGCCGATGAGCTGGTCGCCACCGGGCCAGCCACGGCCTCCCGGGACACCCTGGTCTCCGGGCTGCGCCAGGCCGCCAACGGCCTGGAAGAGGTGGCCGGGCTGTACTGGCTGAGAGACGGCCTCACCAAGTCCTACGACGCACTGGCGCCGATGGCTGCGGGCGAGTACCTGACCGATGAGGTCCGGGACAACACCACCACGCTGCTCTGGAACTCCCCGGCCGAGATGCGGGCCATGGCGGACGCGCTACTGGCTGCGGGAACGGGCACGTCTGACGTCTACGCCGTGGGCCAGGACGGCGCCATCCGCCACTATGACGGCGTTTCCTGGAGCCCGGTCTCCGGAGTCGCCTCGGGCGCCGTCAACAGCATCTGGGGCGCCTCCTCGGACAATGTCTTCGCCGCCGGGGATGGCGGCACGATCGTGCACTTCGATGGCTCCGGCTGGAGCACCATGGCCAGCGGCACCACCAGCGACCTGCACGGCATCTGGGGCAGCT
>CALMBS010000198.1 GCA_937860285.1 uncultured Chloroflexota bacterium | reverse complement strand
GTGTTCGATTTCGACGGGACCCTGCTGGACACGCTCCGGGACCTGGCCGACTCGGTGAACGCCGTCCTGGGCCGCTCCGGCTTTCCGCAGCACAGCCTGGACGAGTACCGTCACTTCGTCGGCGAGGGCATCGAAGAGCTGGCCCGCCGGGTGCTCCCGGAGGGCCACCGCGACAAGGCCGCCATCACGCACACCCTGGCGGAGGTCCGGAAGGAGTATCGTCAGCGCTGGCCGGACCACACCCGCCCCTACGACGGCATCCCCGAGCTGCTGGACTCTCTGGCCGCTCGGGGCATCAAGATGGCCATCGTCACCAACAAGCCGGACGATTCCACCAGGCTGATGGCCGCCAGGCTGCTGCCCCGCTGGAGCTTCGACGCCATCATGGCCGCGACAGCGGATCGTCCCCGGAAACCGGACCCGCAGGGCGCCCTGGAGGCCGCCCGGTCCATGGGCCTGCCCCCGGAGGCCATTCTTTACCTGGGCGACTCGGACATCGACATGAAGACCGCCGTCGCCGCAGGCATGTACCCGGTGGGGGCCCTCTGGGGTTTCCGCACCGCCGATGAGCTGCGCCGGAACGGGGCGAAGGCCCTGATCACGGACCCGCTCGAGCTGCTGGACCTGCTGCGATGAAGATCCAGGTCAAGGTGAAGCCCAGGTCAAAGACGGAGGATGTCACCCGGGAGATGGACAGCGGCGTCTACGTGGTACGGGTGAAGGAGCCGCCGGTGGAAGGGAAGGCCAACCGGGCGGTGCTGAAGCTCCTGGCCCGGCACTTCGGAGTGCCGGAAAGCCGGCTCCGGATAACCAGCGGGCACGGGAGCAGGAACAAGGTGGTGGAGGTGACGCCCCCTCCAGGCTAGCCAGCGGCAAACCTCCGGTTAGCCGCCCACTGCCAGGGCGCGGTCGATCTCCTCGCGCCAGGACTCCACTCTGAGCCCGAAGGCCTTCACCAGCCCATAGCATCCCGTGAGCATGGTATCGCCGTGGGGTGTGGCGGGATGGAAGGCCGGCTCCACTCCCTTCACCAGGCCGTGCCTGGGCCCGGTGACCGCCAGAAAGGGTTGTGCACGCCCGTGGCTGATGACCATGGCCCCGTGGCCGCCGCTGCCGAAGACCTCATCATGAGCGAGCGCGCCCTGCGCCAGCCTGCTGACGAGGACGGCCACCGCGGGGCCATCCAGAAGATGGGTGTGGTGCTCGAAGAGGCCGTGGATCCGCAGCCCCTCCAGGTGAAAGGCCACAGTGTGCGCGTTGCCCAGGTTGGTGATGACCACGTCGGCCTGCCGGGCCACCGCGGCATCCTGAAGGGCTCCCAGCGCCGCCGCGGCGCCGGTGTCCATGACCAGTACGGGCAGGCCGGCGTCCACGGACCTGGCCGCCGCCTTCATCCGCGTGAGGTAGTCGGGCAACTCCGCCGCCAGGTGGGCAAAGGCACCAAGGGTAGCATTCTCCGCCATCAGCCGCCGCAGGCACTGGAAGCGGAACAGCCGGTTTGAGGTGCCCCTGGGAGCCAGGCCGTGGTCCAGAACGGCCACGGCCACCGCATCGAAACGGGAGTCCACGCCGAAGGCGGCCAGCGCCACCCTTATGGCCGCCACATCCAGGTCACCGAAGGGGATCACCTCCAGTGGCCGGGCGCTGGAAGCCCGCAGCTTCAGCCCTGAAGCTTCGTCCCCGGACACCAGCGTCACCCCCATGCCCCTGACCGCCTCCAGGTCGTCGTGAAAGGTCAGGGCGGCCTCCTCGGTGGCGTAGGCCGGCAGCCCGGCCGCCGTGTGGCGCGACAGGGCCCCACTGCTGGGCCCCCCTCCCATCACTGCGCCCTCCATGAGGATGGGGTGTCCGCGCCTGGTGGCCGCTTCAATGCGCCGGGCCACCAGGACCGTGGGGGAGGGCATGATCATCTTGACGCAGTTCTCGACCACGCTGGAGCTGTCGAACAGGAGGATGTCCTGGGTCCCGGTCCCAACGTCTACGGCCAGAATGCGCACCGGAGAGCTCAGGCCTTCTTGGCGTCAGACTTGACGGCCGGCCCGGCTGACTTGCCGGGGCTCAGCTTGGAGTCCATGTAGGACTCGATGGCCTCACGCGAGTTCATGGTGAACTTGAATCCGACCTTG
>CALMBS010000197.1 GCA_937860285.1 uncultured Chloroflexota bacterium | reverse complement strand
CACGGTGCCGGCGGACGTGCTGAAGCACCTCAAGAAGTACTACTGGCGGGTGCGCTATCAGGACAGCCGCGGCGCCTGGTCGGAGTACTCCCCGGAGACCTCCTTCACCACCGCCGACTTCGTGTACGCGGACCAGCCGCTCAATGTCTCGCCGGCGGCCGGCGTCACCGAGGTCAGCCTCACGCCGGTCCTGCAGGCCTCGGCCTACAACCAGGCTGAAGGCTACCCCCAGATCGCCTGCTCGTGGCAGGTGTGGAGGAATGGCGGGAGCAGCAAGAACCCGGACTGGGAGAGCGGCCTGAGCAGCCCGGCCGGCTCCAGCATCACGGGCCCGGCCGGGGAGCTGGCCTACTCCACCCTGTACTACTGGCGGGTAGGCTACCAGGACAGCCGCGGCCTGTGGTCCAAGTACTCCGAGCCGACCTCGTTCAAGACGCTCACCTCTTCGGTCCTGCAGGTGACGACGGTCTCGGCCGATGGTGTCGGCGCGAGGTCGGCGACGCTGCGGCTCAGCCTGGGGGGCACGGGGTCGGCCTCGCCGGTGCAGGTCCACTTCGAGTGGGGCGCGACGGAGGCCTATGGCGCCAGCACTCCGGCGGCGGCCATGGCCAGCGCCGGCCCCTTTACCTATGACCTGACCGGCCTGCAGCCGGAGACCGCCTATCACTTCCGGGCGGTGGCCGTGGGCGAGGCCACGGTCTACGGCGGCGACCTCACCTTCCGCACGCTGGTGGGCAACAGCATGCCCCCGGCGGTGAATACCGGCGACGCCCAGGCCACCGCCGACGGGTCCATCCAGCTCAAAGGGGAGCTGGCCTACATGGGCACGGCGCCGAGCGTCAACGTGTCCTTTGTCTGGAGCACGAAACAGGGAGGGCCTTACCTCAACGAGACCGTGGGTTCGGAGCGCACGTCCATCGGCGCCTTCCAGGCGGAGCTCGCCGGCCTGGCGCCCGCGACTACCTACTACTACAAGGCCAGGGGAGTGGGCGACGGCACGGGCTACGGGGTGGAGATGCAGTTCACCACCGGCGGCCTGGTGCCGGTGCTGCGGAGCGTGATGGCCGACGGCGGCCGTCCGGGGGATGACCTGACGGTGACCATAACCGGGACCAACCTCGACGGCGCTACGGCGGTGACCTTCGGGGACGGGATCATGGTGACCCGGCTGCAGGTGATGAGCGCCAGCGTGCTGACGGTGGACATCTCCATCGACGGCGGGGCGGCGAAGGGACTGAGGGACGTGGCGGTAACCACGCCCCGGGGGACGGGCACCATGGGCGGGGGCTTCGAGGTGAGGGATGGCGGGAAGCCACTCAGCCTCTGGGTGTACCTGGCCGCCGGCGCCGGCGGTATCCTCGGGCTGGGTGTCCTGGGAGCTATCCTGGCCTTGGTGCTGCGGAAGCGGCCGGCGCCAGTGGGCCCGGGCGCCACGCGTGCCGCCGGACGGCCCTAGCCGGCGCCGTCCTGGAGCTTCTGGACGCGGGTGGCGCCGGGGATGAATCCCTCTGCACCCGAGTAGTCGCGGACCTTGACCCATGTGCCGGGGGTGCTCTCTATGGTGTCTATGATCCGGAACTGCGCCCGCTTCCGGTACTGGCCCTTCGGGAGCGATGCCGGTGAGGGGTGCTCGTAGGGCGTTACCTCTTCATCCAGGAGCCGGACCCGGCTGTAGACGTATACTCTGGTGTCGCCCGGCACGAAGCCCTCTCGCCCCCCCGGAAGCTTGGCAGCCACCCAGCGCTGGCCGTTCTTCGTGGTGGCCTCCACCAGGCGGGCCTCGTCTCCGGCCACCAGGCTGGTCACCAGGGGGGACTGCCGGTCGGCGTCCTCGTGTACTGGAACCAGGGTGCTGAGGATGCGGACGTTGGCCAGCAGCCAGCCCGTCGGTTCGGCGGCGGCGGGCCTGGCATCGGCGGCGCGGAGTATGCAGGACATCTCTCGTACCTCCTTGAGGGCTGCGGTCTGTGCTCGTCCCTTTCCTATGATAGGTGTGTCCCGGTCCGGGCCGATGAAGTCTGGATGACAAACCGCTGACAAATGCCTGCCAAAGCCGGCGGGTGGGGGGTCCGCCTAGCTCACCACGATGGCGCCGGCGGCGGCGCCCTCATCCAGGGAGACGTTGCTCAGGTAGACCAGCCATCGTTCCCCGCGGTGGACGTCGGCGGGGGTCACCTCGTGGCTGACGCTCAGGGGCCCGGCCCCGTCCCGCCGGGCATGCTCGGCCCCGTCGGGACCGATGAGGACGAGGCTGAACCGGCTGGCGTCCCCGCTCCAGGCTGCGTCGACGTTTATGGTGCCGGTGGCGTCCACCTTGAAGGCGTACTCGGCGTACTGCCCCGGCGCCAGCTCGAAATCGGCCCGGAACCGCGGCGGCAGGAGGCTGTCACCCCGGGAAACGAGGGCCACCACCAGGACGGCGACGGCCAGGAGCACCAGCACCACGCCGGCCGCGACCCGCCCGGGCCGCAGTAGACCCCGGGGCCGGGGCTGCTCTGGCCCCGGCGGCACGGGCTCCGGCGTCTCGGCCGGGCGCTGCTCCGGCTGCGGAGACTCCGGCCGGGGCGGCTCAGGCCGCGGTGGCTCAGGCTGGCTCTGCTCGGGCTGCGGCGGCTCCGGCTGGGGCGCCGTCCGCCGCCGCGGCCCCCCTGGCCGTGGCGACCGCGGCGGGGCCGGCCGGACCAGCAGCTCCAGGTCCTTCTTCATGGCCTCCGCCGAATGGTACCGGCGGCCAACGTCCAGGTCCAGGGCCCGCGAGAGGATGCGCTCCAGTCCCTGGGAGACCGTGCGGTTCACGGTCCTTATCGGCGGGAACCGGGGGCGGAGGTCTCCCGGTTGAAAGCCCCTCCCGGCCTTGTACTCCGGGGAGACGGGCAGGAACCCCGTCAGCAGGTAGAAGGCGGTGGCGCCGAGGGAGAAGATGTCCGACTCCACGGACGGGTTCCCGGCCCACTGCTCCGGCGGGGTGAACCCGTACTTGCCCATCCCCCGGGTCCCCTGCATGATGCGCTGGAACTCCCGCAGGGTGCCGAAGTCGATGAACATGATATCGCCCACCGGGGTCAGCATCAGGTTGTCCGGGCTGATGTCCCGGTGCAGGGTGCTGTGGTCGTGGACCCGCTGCAGGATGTTGCAGCACTGGATGGTCCAGTCCACCACCTCGCGCTCCGCGAGCTGCCCCCGCTTCTCGAACACGTTCTGCAGGGTCTCGCCGAAGATGCGCTGCTCCACCAGGTAGAACCGCCCGTCTTCGACGAAGTCCTCCACGATCTCGGCCATCCGGCCGCCTATGGCCCGGCTCAGCTCGGCCATCTGCCTGGCCTCCTGCCGCAGCCTGCCCAGGACGGCATCCGAGGTGACCAGCTCGCGGGACTGCTTGACCACGCACGGCCTGTCTTCGGCGTGCCGGTCGATGGCGTAGTAGACCACCCCCTGGCCGCCTTCGCAGCAGTGGCGTCCGTCGGGCCATTTCTCGCTGCTTATGCGGTAGCGGCCGAGCAGGAGTGTCCCCGGCTGAAGAATGGCCAGGCTGGGCGTCGCCGGGGGGAAGGCGCCGGGGTCCGCGCCGGGCGCCGGGGGCAGCAGGCGGCCGCAGGCGGAGCAGACCTCGGTGCCCGCATCATCCTGGCCGCAGTAGGGGCATTTCATCATGTTGACACCCGGGTTGGGCCGGCGCCGCGGGCCGTGGGCCGGCGCCGGC
>CALMBS010000196.1 GCA_937860285.1 uncultured Chloroflexota bacterium | reverse complement strand
GCCGGCAGCAGGAGCAGCCTCACCCCAGCCACCACCTCCACCACCAGCGAGGACTGGGTGCTGCGGCCGGCCACGAACACCCCCTGCCGCATCAGCTCCACCAGGCTGGAGGCCACAGTGAAGACCACGAACAGGAAGGAGTAGCCGATGTTGTCCGCCACGATGCTCAGCTGTCTACCCGAGCCCCAGATACCCACCCCCACGACCACCACCACGGACAGCACCCCGGACAGCAGGCCGACAATGGTGAAGGCCGTGTTGATCATGCCCGGCTTGTCCTCCTCCTCCGGCAGGAAGCGGATCAGCCCGATGTCCAGCCCCAGCCGGGCCAGGATGTGCAGCAGCAGCACGGCGGACACCAGAATGGTGGCCTGGCTCATGGCCGGCGCGCCGTACTGCAGTAAGGCGATCTTCCAGAAGAAGAACCCGAAGAGGCCGATCACCCCGTGGGTGGCCATGAGGTAGATGGAGTTGCGGCGGAGCGGGTCCTGGAAGCTCTGGACAAGGCCGCGGAAGAGGCGTGCAGGCATCATGACCACCCATTATAGGGCCCGCCCCCGCCGCGGGCAAAAGGCCGGCGGCAGGAGACCGTCCGCCGGCCTGCCAGGGCCGGCGCGGGCCGGCCCCCGGCAGGGGACCGTTTGCAAAGGCACAGGCGCCATAATATGATGGGACATCTATGCATTCCACGCCTGAGCCCTCCGGGACCACCGGTCCCCAGCCTCCAGCCGCACCCGGGCGAGCCAACCCCGCCGCGGCCTGCCTGGCCAAGGCAGCCGACGCCCTGGTGGCCGTGGCGCCACCGTGGAGCATCCTGTCCGCACTGCTCGTCTACCTCTCCTACCTCATGGACATCAGCCCGGTCCTCACCTGGGCCGGCCTGGTCCTGGCCTGCCTCCCGTACCCCGCCAGGCTCCTGCGCGGGCAGAAGGTCATCGCCCGGACCCCGTTCGACATCCCCATGGTCCTGCTGCTGCTGGGGGCCCTCGTCGGGCTGTGCATCTCCCCGGAGCGCGCCATGAGCCTGGGGGCCTTCCAGTGCCTGCTGGCGGTGGTCATCGCCTACTCTGTCCTGACCAGCGACCGGCGCCCGGCCTTCTGGATGAAGGTGATGGTGGTCCTGCTGCTGCTGGGCTTCGTGGCCGTGCTGATACTCATACTGGTCCATAACCCCCAGGTCTACAACCAGCGGAGCCTGGGCCTGAGCCGGGACACCAATCACGGGCTGGCCTTCCAGCTGGCCGTGGCCGCGGCCCTCCTCTTCGGGGTGGCCGCCTTCGGCACGCGGGGGAAGACCCGGGTCCTGGTCACCCTGGTGTTCCTGGCAGCCGCCACAGCCGTGGTGGTCATGACCTGGCAATCGCTGCACAGCCTGATCACCGGCGAGAGCCTCTCCGGGCACGACGGCACCTCGGGCCGGCTGCAGCTCTGGGGCCGGACCGTGGACCTGCTGTCGGCATCGACCGTCTCCGGGGCGCCGTTTACCGGCCTGGGCCTGGGCTGCTGGGCCCAGGCCTACTATGGCCGGATGGACCTGTGGAACGTCCCCGGGTTCTGGGAGCTGACGCACCCGCACAATGCCTACCTGGAGCTGGTCTGCAACGCCGGCGTCCTGGGGGCCCTGTCCCTGGCCGTGGCGCTGGTCATCGGCACCAGGCTCTCGCTGGAGATCATCACCTCGGCCCGCCGCCGCCCGGCATACGGGCTGGGCATCGGCGTGGTCCTGGCCGGCATCGTCACGCTGCTGGTGGGCCTGGTGGAGAGCGCTCCCATGGGGGCCCCCCACCTGGGCGCCCAGACCTACCAGTACGTCATCTGCCCCATTCCCGGCGCCCTGGCCGCCTTCCTGGTGATCTCCCACCACCTGACAACGCAGGAGGCAACATGACCGTCGAGCAGATCCTGGCCATCGTCATCTTCGGCCTGATGTTCGCCGCCATCATGTGGGGCAAGATCCACCGATACGTCCCCGCCCTCATCGGCGCCGCCTTCATGGCCGTCCTCATCCTGGCCCTGGTCGACAACGGGCCGCACACCCTGTGGCAGGTGCTGCGCCTGCCGGACTTCATCGACGGCAGCTGGTGGTACAGCCGGCACCTGGCGGAGGCGGCGGAGGGGTCGGAGGTCAGCGGCGTCAACTGGCAGACCATGATCTTCATCGGGGGCATGATGATCATGGTGGAGGGGCTGGGGGCGGCGGGCTTCTTCCGCTGGATCTGCCTGCTGGTGGCCCGGCTGGTGAAGTACCGCGTGGTCCCCATTCTGGTCACCTTCATGATCCTCTCGGGCTTCCTGTCCATGTTCATCGACAGCATCACGGTGATGCTCTTCCTGGCCACGGTCACCATCGAGCTGGCCCGGATGCTCAAGTTCGATCCAGTCCCGGTCATCATCGCCGAGATATTCGCCTCCAACACCGGGGGCAGCGCCACTATGTCCGGCGACCCCCCTAACATCATCATCGGCACGCACTTCCACTACACCTTCATGGACTTCCTGCTGAACACCGGGCTGATCGCCTGGGCCTGCATGATCGTGGTGGTGGTCCTGTTCTTCTTCATGTTCCGCAGGGCCCTGAGGCAGCCCGCCGCCAACCCGGGCGAGGCCCCGCAGCACTACCCGGAACCGAAGGAGGCCATCACCAACCCGCGGCTCTTCGCCGCCAGCACCGCCATCTTCCTCCTGATCATCGTACTGCTGGTGACCCACGCCCAGAGCGGACTGTCGGTGGGCCTGATAGGCGTCATCGCCGCCGTGCTCACTATGGTGGCCGCCTTCACCGTGGGCGGGCAGCCGGCCCACATCATGAAGGCGCTGGACTGGCGCACCCTGCTCTTCTTCCTGGGCCTGTTTGTCTGCGTCGGGGGCCTGGAGACCACCGGCGTCCTGCAGAAGCTGGCCGACCTCATCGGCCGCGCATCCGGCGACAACCTGGTCATAGCCCTGACCTTCATCCTGTGGCTGTCGGCCTTCGCCTCCGCCCTCATCGACAACATCCCCTTCGCCGCCACCATGTGCCCGGTGATCGCCAGCCTGTCCGCCACGCAGGGCTTCGCCACCCAGCCCCTGGCCTGGTCGCTGGCCCTGGGCACGGACATCGGCGGCAACGGTACCCCCATCGGGGCCTCGGCCAACGTAGTGGGAACGGCCATCGCGGAGAAGGAGGGCTACCGCATCGGCTGGGGCCGGTACTGCAAGTACGCCATGCCGGCCATGATGCTGGTGGTCGGGCTGTGCAACCTGCTGCTGATCATCAGGTACACGTAGGGGGTGGCTACCTGCCCCAGACCATCAGTCCCAGGCGGTGCGACATCATTCCATCGATGAAGCATAGCACCAGCGCGACCAGAAGCCCGGTCGCCAGCCCGTAAAGGAAGACCCTGACCATGGAGAAGGACGTAGTGTCTCTGCGCCTCATGTGACCTGCCCCCTCTTGAGCCATTGCGGCGCGCCTGCACGCTGCCGGCTGATACGATTCTAGCATGTCGTTGGCGGAATGGTCGAACACCCAGGTCACCGCCCGATGGCAGGAGCCTCCGCCGCGAGCTTTGACGGGCCTTCCTGCGTCAGCTACAATGACAGTGCCAAAAGCCCCACGGAGAGGTGACCGAGTGGTTCATGGTGCCGCTCTCGAAAAGCGGTCTCTGCGCAAGCGGAGCGTGGGTTCGAATCCCACCCTCTCCGCCAGCCAACACCCCCGGGACCGGAGGCAGGACGGCTGAACCCCCATCGCCAATCGGGCGGCCACTCTCGTGGTGTCTCTGGCTCAACCCGTGACTACCACGTCGGGGCCCGGATAGGATATCATAGTAGGTGCTGGCGCGGGAGAGGTGCTGGAGTGGACGATCAGGCACGCCTGGAGAGC
>CALMBS010000195.1 GCA_937860285.1 uncultured Chloroflexota bacterium | reverse complement strand
TACTCTGCTCCAACTACATGGAGCTGGTTACCGAGGTCATGAAGGAGCTCAAGGCCAAGAAGAAGGACGACGTGATCGTCCTCCTGGGCGGCATCATCTACGAGGAGGACTTCGCCGCCCTGCACAAGATGGGCGTCGACAGCATAACCATTCCCGGCACTCCCCTGGAGGAGATAGTGGCCTCGGTGCGCCAGCTCATTGCCAAGGGGAAGAAGAAGGTGGCCAAATAGACCCCTTCCGGGGCGGTGACCCTTACTGTACAGCCAGGCACCGGGCAGGCGGAGGACGGCACCTCCGCCTGCCCTCTTTCTTTGCCCGGATGGCGGGCCCCGGCCGGCCTTCGGGACGCCGGGCCTCCCTGAGCGTGGGCCAGTTTGACACTCAGAATGAGCGTGACTTATACTGGTATTCAGTTTCCGTGCCGATCCCGGGCTCATTTCGCTACCAGAGAGGGACAAACACCGGTGCCGATCGCGCTTTCAAGGCAGGGTGCCACAATCAATTCGTCGGGGGAAGTAGATGGTCTGGCTCTGGGATCGAGTCCGGGATGCACCATCGCTGAGCACCCCCGTTCCACCGGCGCCCTCCGCGCTGCACCCGTAGCCAGCCATAATCGCCCTGTGATCGGCGGCCCCGGTCAGTCGCATTCCGGGCTTTCTGGTTGACATGTTGTGGTTTGCAGCGAGCTCTCAATGCGCCTGCCGCACGGCAGGTGCAGAACTCTCCGGTTTGCCACGTCTGTTGGCTCGAGATTCAAGGAGGCAGTGAATGAGTGTAAAGGATCCATCGTGGTTGGCCAAGCACCTTCGGAGCGGGAAGAGGGTCCTCATACTGGCGGGCGCTCTGTGTGACAAGCTGGACGTCGACGGCAAGAGCCTCTTGGACTATGTCGCGGACATATCCAAGAAGCTCGGGGCCCCGGTGGCGCCCACCGGAAACACCGTCAACGGCCTGCGCCAGCGCGGCATGGACGTGAAAAAGGCCTGGGCCATCGAGATGGCCAACTTCGCGCACCGCGACTGGCATCACCCCATCATGGAGAAGAAGCCCGAGATCATGGTCCTGGTGGGCTACAGCCCGCTGCTGGCCAGCAACCTGGCCTCCGTGGTGAAGGGCGTGGAGACCGTGGCGCTGGGCGACAAGTACGTGGAGGCGGCCACCTACTCGCTTCCGGACAAGGACTCCTACAAGGCCTGGCGGAAGGAGCTGGACGACCTGGTTGCGGCACTGGGATAGCGGTCACCAGGGGGGACATGAACGACAAGGCTGAGGCTCCCAACCAGGAGGTTCAGAAGCAGCGCATAAGTGACGGCGAGTTCCGTCACTATGTGTTCAGCCTTTCTGAGCTGCGTGCCGAGACGGAGATCTTCCTCAAACAGTCGGGCAACGAGCTCACGCCCCGGCGG
>CALMBS010000194.1 GCA_937860285.1 uncultured Chloroflexota bacterium | reverse complement strand
TGCAGGAGAAGGGGGCGGAGAACATCAACCTGGTGACGCCCACCCACTTCCTGCCCTGGGTGATGGACGGCCTGGCCCGGGCCTTCCGACAGGGCCTGGCGCTGCCCATCGTCTACAACACCTCCGGCTACGAGACCGTGGAGGCGGTGAAGCTGCTGGGGGACGCGGTGGACGTCTACCTGGCGGACATGAGGTACGTGACGCCGTCCCTGGCCGAGCGCTACTCCCGGGCGCCGGACTACCCGGACGTCAACCAGCGGGCCCTGCGCCTGATGTACGAGCAGAAGAGCTACCTTTCTTCAGGGGTAATGGTCAAGGAGGGGCTGGTGGTCCGGCACCTGGTGCTTCCGGGAGGCGTTGACGAGACCGCCAGGGCGCTCACCTGGATCAGCGAGAACACCCCCGGAGCGCTGGTCAGCGTGATGTTCCAGTACCAGCCCTACTTCAAGGCCCGTCTCTACCCCGAGATAGACCGAAAGGTGAGCGAGGAAGAGTACGAGCGGGTCATGGACCTGCTGGATGAGCTGGACCTTGAGGGCTGGGCGCAGGACCTGAAGCCCGATGAGGACCTGGCCGGGGTGCATTTCCGGCCGTCCCTGGAGGGGTTCCTGTGAGATGCGGCTGCCTTCCGTCCGGCGGTGCGGCCGGGGCCGGTGGTGCGGATAGGCTTCGCCCTGGGATACGAGGACTAGGCGGCCTTGACTTCGGCCTTTGGCTGGGCGGCCCGCTTCTCCGCGGTCTTGGCCAGGGGCTTGATGAATGGGGGATCAGGATGGAGCTGCGGGCGCGATCCTCCCCTGCGGCCCTTCTTGCAGTGCTTGCCCCTGTTCCTCTTGACGCCCTTGAGCTGGGTGATGCTTGACACTTTGCGGTATCCCTTTCCGTTCTTTTGGTCCGCCAGTATTATAGCACAGCGCGGCCTCCGGGACTAAGCCGGGGCTGGCGGCCGCCATCGGCTCCCCGTTTGCATGGGCCTCCCCGGTGCGGCTAGAATGAGACGCGAGTCTGACTGAGGAGGTTCCGGATCAATGTCGTCAACAGAGGGCTCACCGGCAGCGGCGCCCAACCGGGTCGCCGTCATCGAAACCAGCAAAGGCCGGATCAGGTTCGAGCTGTGCGAGGACAAGGCGCCGGCCACGACGGCCAACTTCATCCAGCTGGCGCAGCGCGGCTTCTATGACGGCCTTATCTTCCACCGGGTGATCAGCGGGTTCGTGATCCAGACCGGGGACCCGCTGGGCAATGGCACGGGGGGATCGGAGGCCAGGATCAAGCTGGAGATCCACCGGGACCTGGCCCATACCGATGGGGCCGTCGGCATGGCCAGGGGGCCCAACCCCGATAGCGCGTCGTCCCAGTTCTACATCTGTGACGGGGCCCAGCATGGCCTGGACGGCAACTACGCCGTATTCGGAAAGGTCATTGATGGAATGGATGTGGTCCGGGCCATTTCCGGTGTCAAGACCGGCGCCGACGACCGGCCGCTGCAGCCGGTGACCATGACCAGGGTGACCATCGAAGCGCGCTGAAACGCGCCCCCGCGCTTTCGGCGGGGGCAGCGCCGCGTGTTGCCCGGTCCGGCAGCGTCACCTCTTCTGGCCGGCCGGAAGGTCGATGTCGTACCAGGCCTGTTTCGAGTCCCGCCTGGAGACCCAGTAGGGGAAGCTGAACTGGGACAGGACCACCTTCTGGTCCGGGTCTCCCCCGTGGGCGTAGCTGAGGTGGCAGTTCGGCTCCGTTGTGCATAAGAGGACGCAGTTGAAGGCCCGGTTGCTTCCGCCGTCTTCCAGTGCGTGCGCGGTCCACGATCCTTCGCGCTGGGGGTCGTCCTCAAAGGCCCATTCCAGGCGCTTGCCGCACTTGGCGCACCGGTGTCCCTGCCTGATGTAAGCCGCGTTCTTGACACTGACGTTGAAGTTGAAGTTCATCCCGGCCCTCCTGCGTGTCCCATGGTCCGGGAGACATTGTAGCCCGGCGGCCTCACAGTCACATCTCGAAGGGCGGCCAAAGTCTCACAACTGGTGATATCCTGAGCCGGCTGGCGGCCGCCCGCCGGCCGGCCCGGCGTCGCTTGACGTCCGGCTCCCTCAGCACCTAAGATGGGACTCATTCCACCAACAGAGAGGAGCGGGTAGTCCATGCTTTCAATAGAGAAGTGCGCCCTGGTGGTCATCGACATCCAGGGGAAGCTGGCCCAGCTGATGCACCAGAAGGAGTCCCTCTTTGAGAACGCCCAGAAGCTGATCAAAGGGTTCCAGGTCTTGGGCATCCCCATTATCGTCACCGAGCAGTACCCGAAGGGCCTGGGGCCGACGATTCCCGAGATCGCCGCGCTCTTTCCGGATTTCAAACCCCTGCCCAAGGTGGCCTTCAGCTGCTGCGGGGATGAGGGGTTCCAGCGGCAGCTCCGGGCCGTGAACCGGCAGCAGATCCTGGTCTGCGGGATCGAGACCCACGTTTGTGTTTACCAGACGACGGTGGACCTGCTGGCGTCCCGGCATCATGTGGAGGTGGTGGCTGACGTGGTCTCCTCGCGCACTGCGGAAGACCGCCAGACCGGGCTGCAGCGCATGCGCGATGAGGGGGCCCGGATCACCAGTGTGGAGATGGCCCTCTTTGAGCTGATGAAGGTGGCGGAGGGCCCGAAGTTCAAGGAAGTCAGCAAGATCGTGAAGTAGCCGGCCTGTGCCGGCGCGCCACCCGGAGGTGATGAAATGGCCCAGTTCTCGGCCCTGCTTCAGCCTGGCAGGATAGGATCCCTGGAGCTCAGGAACCGGATCATCATGTCCGCCATGGGCACTGCCCTGGCGGATGAGAAGGGGAGGGCCACCGAGCGGATGGTCGCCTACTACGCGGCGCGGGCCAGGGGCGGCGCCGCACTGATAACGCCGCAGTTCGCGGCGGTGAGCCGGGACTCGGCCTTTGCCTATACGCTGCCCCTCTTCGATGATAGACACATCGCCGAGTGGAGGAAGATCGCCGACGCCGTCCATCAGGCCGGGGCCAGGTTCTCCATCCAGCTGATGCACGTGGGCCTGATCCTCCTCTACTCGGGCGTGGTCCCGGAGGGGGCCTCGATACTGGTCCCGTCGATGGCTTCCTGGATGGGCCAGGACCGGCCCTACCGTGAGCTGAGCGAGCCGGACATCGAACGCTACATCGGCGACTACGTGGCGGCCGCGGCCCGGGCGCGGGCCGCCGGCGCGGACATGGTCGAGCTGCATGCCTGCCACGGCTGCCTGGCCAGCTCGTTCCTGTCGCCCCTCATCAACCGCCGCCGGGACAGCTATGGCGGCAGCGTCGAGAACAGGTCCCGTTTCGCCCGCCGGATCGTGGAAGGGATAAAGCGGGAGCTGGGCCGGGGTTTCCCCCTGTCCGTCAGGATCAACGGCAGCGACGGCATCAAAGGTGGGACAACCCCGGATGAGGCGGAGCAGCAGGCCCGCATACTGGAGGCCGCCGGCGCGGACGCCATCAGCATCTCCGGCGGGCTGGAGTTCTGGTCCACGCTGAGCGTTCCGAGCTACCCGTACCCCGAAGGGCCGATGGTGCCGATGGCGGAGACGGTCAGGAAGGGCGTGCGGGTGCCGGTGATCGTGGCCGGGAAGCTCAGCGCGGAGGCGGCTGACAGGGCTATCTCCGAGGGGAAGGCCGACTTTGTGGCCATGGGCCGGCCCCTGCTGGCGGACCCCGAGCTGCCCGCCAAGATCCGCGAGGGCCGCCTGGATGACCTGCGGCGCTGCATCTACTGCAATAACTGCCTCAAGTCGGCCACCGACGCCGCAGCCGGGCCGATGTCCTGCACGGTGAACCCCTTCGTGGCCAGAGAGGCCAGGTATCCCCTGAAGCCCGCCGGCAAAGCGAGGGACATCATGGTAGTCGGCGGGGGCCTGGCCGGGATGGAGATGGCCATGTACCTCACCGAGCGGGGACACAGAGTGTCCCTGTACGAGCGGGAGAAGGAGCTGGGCGGCCAGTGGAACATAGCCTGCGCGCTGCCGGGCAAGGCCGGCTACGCGGCGCTCACCGACTACCTCAAGCGCTGGCTGGCCCGTCACGGCGTGAAGATCACCCTCGGCACCACGGTGACCGGGGAGATGGTGCTGGAGAAGAAGCCGGAGGCAGTGGTCGTGGCCACGGGTGCCTTCCCCGTAGGGCTGCCCGTGCCCGGCGTCGACCTGCCCCATGTGATCCAGGGGCACGACTTCATCGCCGGCAAGGCGGAGGCGAAGGGCCGGGTCGTGGTGGTGGGAGGGCGGTTCATCGGCATGGAGGTAGCCATCTGGCTTAAGGAGCAGGGGAAGGACGTGACCATCGTCACCCGGGCCGGCCTGGGCGAGGACGGCATCAAGCTGGAGGAGTTCACCTTCAAGACCCTGGCGGACCGCATTGTGGACCTGGGCATCCCCATGTTCCTGAACTCGACGGTGCTGGAGATCACCGACAGCGCCGTGGTCATCCCCATGAAGAACCGCTTCTTTCGAATACCGGCGGACACAGTCATCCTCTCCGTGGGCATGCGCTCCGAGAACCGTTTGGCCGCGGAGCTGGAGGGCTCGGGCATCGAGGTCCACCTGGTGGGCGATTGCGTGAGGCCCCGGGACGCGGCCGATGTCTCCTATCAGGCGGCCCGCCTGGCGGCCTCTATCTAGGCCGGCGCCCGGGGGCGGCCCCGGCTGGCGCACTGGTCTGCATGCGCTCAGGCGTCGCTTCTGCTTCCCGGGCAGGACCATCCTGCCTTTCACCGGCCGGAACCCCGGCCGGGCGGCGCTGATGCCGCCTCCCACTTGAGACGAATTTGTGACCCCGGACCTCTGCCGTGAGACGGGGGGGTAAGATGCGGCCAGTATCATCGGGCTGGCGATGTGACCACAGACGGGTCTGCGACCTGTTCCTGGTCAACACGGAGAAGAAGCTCGGTTACTGAGGCGAGGGACGACCCCGGAAGGGAGCTTGGATCTCATGGTGAAGATACCGCTTCTAAGACGTCAGCCAAAACCCGATTCGTCACCGGCCGAAGACGACGGAAGCAGAGACGCAAAGAGAGCTGAAGTTCCCCGGGCGGCGGAAGAGCCTCCGGTCCCTCAGAAGGACAGCTCCGAGCCCGCCCCGGCAGCCGGCAAGGGCAAGAGAATTCCCTTCACGCTGAAGCCGCGCGAGCACCGCGAAGAGCCCGCGTCGCCAGAACCTCCTCCGGTCCAGGCTACCGTTTCCGTGGCGCCACCCGAAACGCACCCTGAGGAGCGTCCGGCGGCGCCGGCCGCCGAGCCTGCATCACCGGCCGCGCCGGCCCCCGGCACAGGCCTGCAACCGGGCCAGTTCGTCATCGGGACGGACAAGAAGATATCCTTCCCCAAGAAGCCGCCCGCTTATGATGCCATGCGGCTGCGGACCGAAGGAGCCGAAGCCGGCGAGAAGCCTTCGCTGTCCAGCGCGACCGTCACCGTGAAGGAGACCAGCCTGGCGCCGCCCGCAGCCGCCGCGGCGAAGGATACTGCGGTGGGGAAGGCCACGTCCCCGGTGGCGGTGGCCGAGAAAGCGGACGAGAAGCCGCGGGAGCCGGCGGCAGTGGTTGAGGAGGCGCCCGGGGCGGCGCCGTCACCGCCTGCACCCGCGGTGGCCGAGAAAGCGGACGAGAAGCTGCCGGAGCCGGCGGCAGTGGTTGAGGAAGCATCCAAGGCGGTGCAGTCACCGCCTTCAGCCGAGGTGGCCGAGAAGGCCGCTTCGCCGAAGGCTCCGTCTCAGGCGGCGCCCCGGGGCGATGCGCTGGCGATTCTTCGAGCCATGCCGGACCTCATGTTCCTGATCGGCCCGAAGGGGGTCCAGCCGGCGCTGGGTGACGGCGGCCAGACCGACGCGGCACCCGCCTTGCCCGCGGGCAACGGGTCCGGCAGCGGCCTTTCTGCCGAGGACGGTAACGGGAAGTCGAAGCCGCTCGGGACGGCCGTGCTCGAGGAGCTGGCCCGCCAGCACGAACAGCATACGCGGAAGGCCCTGGAGACCAGGCAGATGCAGAGCTTCGAGTTCCAGGTCCGGAGCGGCAGCGAGGCCCACGACGTGGAAGCCCGGCTGAGCCCGCTGAACCAGACCGAGGTCCTGGCGCTGGTTCGGGACGTGACGGACAAGGTGCAGCGCCACAATGCCCTGATTGAGTCCCGGAATGAGCTGGAGAACCACCTCAAGGAACGAAACGCCGAGCTGATACGGGTGAACAAGATGCTCAAGGGGGAGGTGGGCCTCCGCGGAGAGCAGGAGGAGATACTCAAGAAGAACTTCCACCGTCTGGAAAGGCTCCTGGAGGATACCATCGGCGCCATCACCATGATCGTACAGGAGCGTGACCCCCATGTGGCCGACCACCAGCGCCGGGTGAGCCAGCTGGCCTGTGCCATCGGCCAGGACATGAAGCTGAGAAACGACCAGATGCGCGCCGTGCGCATGGCGGCCCTGCTGCACGACCTGGGCAAGATATTCATCCCGGCCGAGATACTGCGGAAGCCGGGCAAGCTGACCCCGGCCGAGATGTCCGTGGTGAAGACACACCCCGACACGGACTACCGGATCCTCAAGCGGATCGACTTCCCCATATCCATAGCTGACGTCGTCCGCCAGCACCACGAGAGGCTGGACGGCTCGGGCTACCCGCAGGGGCTCAAGGGCGACAGCATCCTGCTGGAGGCGCGGATACTGTCTGTGGCCGATGTCGTCGAGGGGATGGTCTTTGAGAGGCCGTACCGGGTGGCCCCGGGCATCGAGGCTGCTCTCAAGGAGATCGCCGACAACAAGGGCAAGCTGTACGACACCGCCGTTGCGGAAACCTGCCTCAAGCTCTTTGCCGAAGAGCGGTTCAAGTTCGAGCCGGCGCCATTGGCAGACAATGCCGCCGGCGCCGGCCTGGATCGCGGCGGCCAGGACCTCTGACTCCAGCACCAGGACCGGCCCGCGCAGCGATCCTGTCGCCGCGGGCCCGCCATACCCCCGGCCGTCCGGCGGGCTGTGACCATTCTGTGATGGACAGCGGGGTCGACAAGAGGTTTCCGTGACAATACCCGTCTACAATTCAGCTGAATCTGGCGCTGCCCGCTCCTCCCTGTGGCCGAGGTTGGATCACGGCGGGGCCGGCGCGAGTTGGGAGAGGACAATGGAAGAAGGCAAGGAGCAGGAAGCCCCGGTCAGGCACTGGTGGGATGACAGCGGCCTCAACCGGGTGAGCGCGGTGGTGGTCATCCTTGGCTGCACGCTTGCCGGAACAACGTACCGCACGCCGAAGCAGCGCCTGCTGGATGTCCTCAACCGCAGCATTGTGGCCAACCTTCACCGGATCGGACGGGAGTTCCTGCCGCTGACCGACGTCGAGGCCTTCTTCTCCACCGGAGAAAAGGAGTCCCTGGGGTCCACCCACCTCAACAAATCGAGCATCCTCTTCGTTGCGGAGAGGGGAGGGGGCCAGCCGGACAGGAACGGCATCCCGGAGGCCGAGGCCAGCCAGCTGCGGGCCAAGGGGGCGCTGCCCTCGAAGGTGGACATACCGCCCTACATCCTCTTCGGCAAGATGTACGCCGAGGCGGGGCAGGGCCTGGTGCACGTCATCGACGGCGAGGACATGTTCCTGCCGATGACGGATGTCTCGATCTCACCCCCGCTGCCCACCGGGGAATGGAAGTTCGCCTTTGTGGCCATAAACAAGCACCAGATAGTCCGTGTAGAGGAGTCCCAGGAGGTGCCCCGGCTGCCCCCGCCCCCGCCACGCAAGGTGGTGCGGCGCCGGACGCCGAAGCCCAAGGCGGTCGCGGCCGTTCCCAGCAACACCCTCCCTCCGGACCCGGTGACTGAGGGCTCCCTGATCGTCCCGGACGCCGAGGGTATCTAGGCCTGTCCCGGCTCCCCCGGCCGGGAGCCGCCGGTCTCCTGGAAGTCCAGTGCGGCCGAGTTCATACAGTACCGCAGCCCGCCGGGGGCGGGTCCGTCGTCGAACACGTGCCCCAGGTGGGCGTCGCAGCTGGCGCACTTCACCTCGGTCCGGGTCATCCGGTGGGAAGTGTCCGTGGTGGTGGCGATGCGCTTCCCGGACAGAGGGGCCCGGAAGCTGGGCCAGCCGGTGCCGGAATCGAACTTGGACTCCGAGCTGAACAACTCCTCACCGCAGCAGATGCACCGGTAGATGCCTCTGCCGTGGAAGTCGTGGTACTTCCCCGTGAATGCGGGCTCTGTCCCTTTGCGCCGGGTCACCTCGTACTGCTGAGGCGTCAACCTCGCTCGCCACTCCTCGTCGCTTTTTCCTGCCTTGGCCATCGCTTCTCCCCTCCCATCGCCCGAATCGGCAGGTCGATTATGGACCGCGGCGGCGCCAGTGGCTGTGACCTGTGTCTCCAGGGGGGGCCGGGGTCAGCGGTCCAGCCGGAACTCCCACTGGCTGGAGCAGTTGCTGTAGGACTTCCGGGGAGGCACCTTCAGTGCGGTGACTATCATCTTCGGATTGAAGTGGTGCGCAATCCTGGTGAACAGGCTGGTGGTCAGGTCCTGGCAGATGAGCTTCTCCCGCCCCGTACCCTCCTTCTCCAGAGCGGCCAGTGTAGGGCAGGTCCGAATGGTGAGGATGGCGCGTTCCGGGCTTTCGATATCCACCTGCCGACCATCTTCAGCTCATAGGCCTGCAGCTTCCTCTCCCAGATGTGGCGGTCACAGGCGAAGGCCTCCTCGTTCCCCAGACGCCTCTTGATGGCCACCTACC
>CALMBS010000193.1 GCA_937860285.1 uncultured Chloroflexota bacterium | reverse complement strand
GTGGAGATCAACTGCCACGGCGGCCCGCTGCCGCTGCAGCGCATCCTCCAGCTGGCCCTGCGGCAGGGCGCCCGCCTGGCCCAGCCGGGGGAGTTCACCCTCAGGGCCTTCCTCAACGGCCGCATCGACCTGGCCCAGGCAGAGGCCGTCCTGGACGTTGTCCGGGCCCGGACCGAGGCCAGCCTCCGGGTGGCGGTGCGGGGCCTCGAGGGCCAGCTCTCCTCCGCCGTCAGGGACCTGCGCCGGCCGGTCCTGTCGGCGCTGGCCTATCTCACCGCCCGGATCGACTTCCCCGAAGACGACGTGCCGGCCCAGGACGTGGCCGGGCCCCTCGCGGAGGCTTCGCTGACGCTGGCGGAGCTGCTGTCCACGGCGGACGCCGGCCTGGTCTATCGCCTCGGGGTGAAGACCGCCATCGTAGGACGGCCCAACGTGGGCAAGTCCAGCCTGCTGAACCGGCTGCTCCGGGAGGACCGGTCCATCGTTACGCCGGTGCCGGGGACCACCCGGGACACGGTCGAGGAGGTGGCCAACATCCAGGGCGTGCCCTTCGTCCTGGTGGACACGGCCGGCATCGTCCACAGCCGGGACGCGGTGGAGGCCCTGGGCGTGGAGCGCAGCCGCCGGGCCGTAGAGAGAGCGGACCTGGTGCTGGCCGTGGTCGACAACAGCCAGCCCCTGACGGAGGCCGACCGGGAGATAGCCGGGCTGGCCGGGTCCAGGGCGGCCCTGGTGGTGGCCAACAAGTGCGATCTCCCGGGCCGGGCCCACCCCGAAGAGCTGGGCCGGGAGGCCCCGGTGGTCTACATCTCGGCGCTCTCGGGCGAGGGGCTGGGCCGGCTCGAGGAGAAGATGGTGGAGATGGCCCTGGGCGGCCGGGTGGCGGCCTCCGACGCCCCTCTGGTGACCCACCCCCGCCACAAGGACGCCCTGGAGAGGGCCGCGGCCTCGCTGGACCAGGCGCTGGAGGACCTGCAGGCCGGGATGCCCGACGATTTCGTCACCATCCGCCTCACCGCGTGCCTGGGCGCGCTGGGCGAAATCACCGGGGAGACGGTGCGGGAGGACCTGCTGGAGGCGATCTTCGCCGCCTTCTGCATCGGCAAGTAGGTCCGGGCCTTGCCGACTTCTGCATCGGCAAGTGAGCATCACTGCGGGGCGTTGACCTGGAGAGCGGCGCCTGCCATCTGGCTCTGCTGCCCGGAGCCGGCAGCCCCGCCCTGCTGCCCATCGGCGCCGCTGCCGCCGTTCCCTTCCGACCCAGCGCCCGACTCCGCGCCGCCCGCGGGACCGGCGCCATTCTGGGCCTGGTTCTGCAGCCTGTCCAGCGCGGCGATGGCCTTCTCGTACCGCTGCGTCAGCCGGAACTTGGCCACGGCGATGGCCCGGGCGGCCCGCGGGGGCGTATTCTCTTCCGCCCTCTCCAGCAGCGCCAGGTCCCGGTCCATGTTGGCGTACAGGGTCTCCCTGAGAGCGGCGATCCGCGCGCCGTCATCAGGGTCGGTGGCCTCGATCTCCGCCGCCAGCGCCTCGATCCCGGCCAGGTGATCGCCGAACCGGGCGGCCGCCGTCCGCAGCTGCTCGGTGCGGCCGCTCTCGGCCAGCCGGGCCATCTCCCCCACCCGCCGCTCGGCGAACCGGGCCTGCAGCCTGGCCTTGCCCTCCTGAGAGAAAGTCAGCTTCAGCTGGACCGTCTCCGTGGTGGTCTTGACGGAGTAGAGGGGGTCGCCCGGCAGGGCGTCCGACGAGGCGGCCACCGTGGTGGTGCCGCCCAGCAGAAGAACCAGCACCACCGAGACCACGGCCACCGCCCAGCGGGGTATCCAGCCCATCACGGGGGACCTCCGGGGGGCCGTCTTCCGGTCGGCGGCCCGCAGCCGCGACTGGACCTCGTACCTGGTCCGGGCCGCGAACTCCGGCCGGGGCTCGATGGCCGCGGCGCTCTTCCTGACCGCCGCGGCTACCCTGAGCAAGGGCTCCAGCTCCCGCGCCTGCTCCGGATACCGCTGCAGGCACTGCTCTACGCTCTCCCCCTGGAGCAATCGCTCAGTGCAGTCGCTCAGTACGTCCTCGAAACGGTCTGCCACCCCGGTTCCCTCGCTCTAACCCTCTTCTCCCGGCCTGTGGTGGCAGCCCCGCCGGGGGGGCTGCCACCGGCTCTATCCATTCACACTCTGAAGTCAGTCTACTGCACTTCCACGTACCAGGCATTGCCGGTGTCCACGTTGTAGATGACCTTCGTCACCACGTCGCCGGCACTCAGCCCCCTCAGGCCGTACACGTACCCGCCCCTGGTGATCCGGGCGGCGCCCGCCACCTGCAGGTTCAGGGTGCCGTTGTCCGTGTTCAAGACCATGGCCCGGGTCTGGACGTTGACGCTGGCGATAGTGCCGCCAGCCTCGCTCCACTGGGCCAGCCACTCGTCCCAGCCAACCTGCTGGACACGCTCCCGGATCTGGTCCCGCAGCTGCATGGCCTCGGCGAAGCGCGCCTCCGAGTAATCCATGGCCAAGCCGACCCTCTCCGCGGCCTGGGTCCGGTGGCGCTCCTCCAGCCGCAGCTTCAGGGCCTCCAGCTCCGCTATGTGCTTCTCATGGGCCTTCTGCAGCATGGCCGTGGCATTGTCAAAGCCCTCCTGGTTCAACGAGCCGTTCAGGTAGCCCTCGAACCGCTGCACCATGTGCTCCCAGCGGTAGGCGCTCACGGCCCGCAGCTGGACCTCGCCGTTGCTCCTCTCGGTCACTACGACGACCACCTGCCCCGCCTCCAGCTCCAGGCCCTCGGCCATGGTCATGGTGACCTCCTGGCCGTTCCTCAGGGTCACGGTAGCGGTGGTGCCGTCGATGCCGGTCACCATGCCCAGCTGGTGGCGATAGTGGCAGATGCCCCTGGCCGGCACCAGCATCACCCTCTGGGCGACGTGGTTGCCGGCCGGATCGGTCAGCAGGACGGCCACCCGGTTGGCCTCCCTGACCAGGTCCCGGCTGTCCTCGGTGAGCCCGGCCCAGGTCTGCCACCTGGGCGCCAGGGTAACGGTAGGGATGTGGTACACGGTGGCAGCCGTGACCTCTACCTCCAGCGTAGTGCCGTTGTCCGCGGCATTCGCTGATTTGACGCTGCTCAGGGTAATGGAGCCGGCGCCGCTGTCATCGATATCCACGCTCTCCACGGTGCCGAACAGGCCGCGGCCCTCCCCGCTCGATGGGGTGCTGGCCATGGCCCCGCCCGCGGTCCCCAGCACCAGCCCGCAGGCCAGCGCCAGGGTGGTAACCAACAGTATGATCCTTTTCACTTCTTTCCTCCCCTGCTGCTTCTGCTCGACTTGCCGTGGCCTTCTATTGCCTGACGTAGATGACCGTCAGAATCACGGCCCCCTCGTTCCCCTCGAAGTCGCTGGCGAGCACCTCGATGGAGTTGGGCCCCTCTTCCAGGGTGACCGTGGTGCTGAAGCTGCCGTCCTCGTTCACTTCCACTGTCTCGCCGTTCACGCTCAACACCGCGTCCGTCTCGGTCGTCCCCTTCACCTCCAGGTCCGCGGAGCAGACCGTCGTCTCATTCTGCGGCTGGCTCACGGTGAGGGCCACGGTCCCTACCTCGGGCTCGTCGGCGTCGCCGTTATCCTTCTCCCGGCCGCAGCCGGTCCCCAGGCACGCCCCCAGGAGTACCACCATCAACCCCAGGACCACCATCCACTTCTTCAAAGCGATCACCTCCTTTCTCCCAAGCGCCCTTTGACCCGTATAACGGCCGCGGGCCCCAAAGGTTAGCACCGGGGAGATCACAGTAAGGTCACAGGGGGCAGGCGGAGGGCGGGGGCTACGAGAGGTCGGTGGTCCAGTTGTCCACCACCCGGCCGCCCTGCCACAGCTCAACATGGAGTGTGGCCGGTGCCGAAGGCATGGCGATGTCGGCCACCGCCACGTTGGAGATGCGGTAGCCGGCCAGGAGGTCGTAGGTGGGGCTGAGCCTGGCGCCGTCCTGGTGCCCCTCGAAGTAGGCCCTCAGGTAGAAATCGGAGGCGCCGGCGGTGCCCCAGTTGGTCACCGTCACGCTGAGGCTCACCCTGGGGTCGCCGAACCACCGGCTCTCGACACCGTACTCCAGGCTGCCGCTGAACCGGAGGGCCGGGGCCGGGGCCAGGGCATAGATGCCGTCGCTGGCCCCATTGAACTTGGAGAGGACATCCGGGGGAATCTCCCCCAGATCCCATGTGGACGTGGTCTCCAGGTAGTAGTACGTTTCGCCTTCGAACCGGTAGCTGTACCCGCCGGAGACCCCGGGTACGGCCACGCCCACCGCCATGTGCCCCGCCTCAGTCTCGACCGGCGAGGTGAACCGGATCAGGACGGCGTCGTAGCCCATGGCATCCAGCAGGGCCGCCGCCAGTATGGCGGTGTCCTCGCAGTCACCCCCCCGGTCCACCAGGGTCTCCACGGGATAGTTGGGGTACTCCCCGGTCTCCTCGCGGTACGTCAGGTTCTGGACGAAACTGGCGGTGAAGTTGACCGTCTCCCGCGCATCATACCGCCGGGCCGACGCCAGCTCCTGCAGCTTTGCGGCCAGCGGGCCCGTTACGGGCCCGTCATCCTTGGGGTGGCTCACATAGATGGAGTAGTCCTCCACCGGGGCCCTTTCCATCCGGGTGTAGTAGAGGTACAGGGCCTCCGGGATCTGCATGGTGAGCTCGAAGTCCTGGTTGTCGTACCTCCAGCGGAAGGTCTCGGCCGGCAGAAGGTCACCCGACGATGCCGTCGGCTCGATGCTGGTCTCGATGGGCGCCGACGACTGCTCGAACGGGCTCAGGCCGTCGAGCCACCCGGCTTTCCACGCCACCACCCCCAGCCCCACCAGCAGGCCCAGCATCACCACCAGTATCCCCGCCAGCAGCCTCCGTCCGGAATCGCGCCCGGCCGGAGGCTCCGGGCTGACCGGAGGTACCGGGCCGGCCGAAGTCCCCGCACTGGCGGGGGGCCCGGGACTGACCGGGGGCTCCGCGCCGGCTGGAGGCCCCAGTCCAGCCGGAGGCTCAGCCTCAGGCGGCAGCCCCGGCCCAGGGCCCTCTCTCGACTCGTCCACCATACCAGTATACGTCCTCTAACCTGTCTCTGTTGGTCCATCGCCGGCCCCCGGGACCAGGATGCGGCGCAGCTTCACCAGGGCCGCGTGCTGGAGCACCTTGACCGCCCCCTCGCTCTTTCCCATGACTCTGGCCGCCTCGGCCACCGACAGGCCGCCGGCGAAGCGCAGCGAGATTATCTCCCGCTGCCCGTCGGTGAGCCTCTCGCAGGCCGCGGACAGCTCTCTCAGGTCGAACTTCAGCTCGGCCAGCGCCGCCGGGTCCGCCGCAGCGGCGTCGGGCGCCGCCACCACCTCATCGATCTCCTCGGGGGTCACCGCCATCGTCCTCTCCCGGCTCTTTCTCTTCCAGTAGTCGACCACCAGGTTGTGGGCGATGCGGAAGAGCCAGGAGGCGAACGGCGTCCCCTTCCACCGGTAGGACCCGATGCTCTCCAGGGCCCGCAGGAACACCTGCTGAGTGATGTCCTCTGCGTCCGCCTGGTTCCTCACCCGCAGCAGAACATAGCGGTAGATGCGGTCGAAGTGCGCCTCGTAGAGGGCGCCGAACGCCTCCGGGTCGCGCCTCTGTGCCCGGCGTACCAGGTCCTCTTCCCTTTGCACTCTCGGCCCTGCACTCAAGCCCTGACGCCTCCGCCATAGGTCTGACGGCTCAGCCATAGGTCTGAGCTTGCTGCCCAATATAACACCCGAAATGCCGAAAGGTTAGGGCCGCGGGCGGACTGTAAGGAAAATGAGAGGCGGCCTGCCGGCGGAGGCGCGGAGACGCTGCCTGGCCGGCTCGCTCCGTGGACACGTTCGTGTCGTGCGTGCTATATTATGTCAGGCATGACCTACGATACCATCATCGGGCTGGAGGTCCACGCCCAGCTCCTGACCCAGAGCAAGATGTTCT
>CALMBS010000192.1 GCA_937860285.1 uncultured Chloroflexota bacterium | reverse complement strand
GGCAGAAGACGTCGTCCGGGCCCTGGCGCGGCGGCTTCTTCAGGCAGGTGACCTTGATGGCCGGGTTGAACAGCCCGGTATGCTTCTTCCGCATCTCCAGGCAGGCCGCCGTGCAGTGAATGGCATCCCTTCCCTGGCCTTCCTTCTCCATCGCCACGATGGTGGGGCAGTAGGTGACGGTCCGGATGGCATCATTCCGGCCCAGTATCTCCACGCGCTCCTCGAGCACCAATCCTTCGGGCCTGGGGTGCATCACCCTCATGTAGTCGGCGACGTCCCTCCCCTTGACGCCCAGAAGGCTGGCCAGCTCCCCCACGTAGAACTTCATGACCTTCTCCCAGACCCGGTTGTCAACCTCCAGGGCCTTGTCATTTCCGCCCAGCTCCTTCACGGAGAGATACCAGAAGCCGTCCAGGGCCAGGATCATCCTGGATGACAGCTTGACCAGGTCGATCAACTCGCGTTTGGTAAGGCTCTCCAGCTTCACGTCAGCAGCGCTTGCGGGCCTCTTGTCCAATCCTGTCACCTCGCTTCTAGATCGCCGGGTCGCCCTCTGCCGGACCAGAGGCTGCCCTGATCTTCTCGGCCATCGCGTCCAGCTCGGAGGGAGTGGTCCCCCTCAAAGTCAGCGCGGCCACGAAGGCGGCCATCATCTTGTCTATGGGCCCGTCGCCGGTCGATGGGTAGACCAGTATGTGGGCATGATCGGAGATGCGCATTCCCCGGCTGTATATGGAGACGTGAGGCCCGCCGAACACCGCGCCGATCTTCCGGGCTACCGCCTTCACTCCGGCAAACAGCTCGGCCACCTCCTCATCATCGAGATCGTAGAAATGGTCCACGTGCCGCCGGTGTATGACCACGCACTGTCCCTGGCCGAAGAGCGGCGCAATGTCCAGGACGCCGATGACGCCCCGGCCCTCGTAGACCTTGCGCGCCGGCACCTCCCCCGTGAACATCTTGCAGAATACGCAGCCTTCCATGCGACGCCTCCATCCGCCGGTTCCGCTTCCGGCGTGCAGCAGCAGGACAAGCGATTACGGCCGGTCTACAGGGGCAGCTATCCCGGTTGCGGACCCCCGCTATTATAGACCATCCGGCGGCACCGCGGGGTATGGAGCTGCCCTTCTACCCGGAGTGGGACACGGCTGGTATAATGCTGCCCAGAGGCTGGCGCCCCCGGGCAGCAGCCCTCGAGACAGAGGCATGCAGTTTGACTACAACACTAAGAACGCGGCCTACGTAAGACAACACGGCCACTGCGCCAAGTGCGGCAAGTACCTGAACCTGATTCTGGAAGACAGGCCTGGATTCGAGGGCGCCTGGACGGCCCACGACCTGGTGGCCCTGGAAGAAGGCGGCAGCAACAAGGCCCACAACTGCGTCATTCTCTGTATCTCCAAGCCGGACTGCCACCTCAGCTTCGCCCACGGCGGAGACCTGAAGCAGAGAGTCTTTCTCACCCCTTTTGCCTTCCCCAACTGGGTCTTCCAGGGCAGCCTGGAAGAGCCCTCCCCGGACGCGAAGGACCGCCAGCGAGGCTGAGCGAGTGGCCTGGCGGCCAGAACCACTGATTTGTGATCGGAATGAGAAGCCGTCACGCGCGGGTCCACGGCTGCATCCCGGCTCCCCTTGTGGTAGGCTAGAACGCTCAACAGCATGTTCTGCGTCAGGTGCGGCCGACCCAGCCGGGACGATGCCAGCTTCTGCGCCCACTGCGGCGCAGCCATGTCTCCGGCGCCAACGCCACCGGTGCCGGTCAAGCTGGCAGGCCGGGGCACGCCCCTGTGGATCGCCGGCCTGGCGGCCATCCTGGTCCTCGTTGGCATCGCGGCGTCGGTATCGGTCTGTGCCTGGGCCCTCGGCCTGGGCTATGAAGAGGGGCAGGTAGTGATCGACGGGAAGATCGTGGTCGGCGCCGACGGGGACCCCATCAAGCTGGCCCAGAACCCCGAGGCCACAGACGCCAGTTGGGACCGGCTGAGGCAGTTCCTTTTCGACGACCACACCGACACCCTCCGCTATGACGACGAGTCCTTTGTCTGTGCCGACTTTGCCGAGATGCTCCACAACAACGCGGAAGAGGCCGGAATCAAGGCCGGCTACGTCTTCATCGAGTTCGACGGCGACACACCGGCCCACGCCTGCAATGTCTTCCGCACCACCGACAGAGGCCTGGTCTACGTTGATGACACCGGGACGCTGGACGGCGGCGTGAACGCGGACAAGACCGTGGACCTGGCCGAGGGCAGGGCCTACTGCCCGGTCTCGATCTTCCCCGACCCCCGAATCGACGGGGAGTGGGATTGCATGGGCCGGGTCTCCAGGATCTTCGTCACCTGGTAACCGGGACACCGCCGCTTCTGCTGTAATCTCCCCACTGTCTTCCCGGGAGGACGCCATGGCCCAGACAGCAGACTACAGCGGCCCCTTCGACCCCCACTGGAGTCCCGAGCTCCTGACCAGAGAGGCCCTGCTCCGGCTGGTCAAGGCCTACAGCGACTACATCTACAGGATAGACGCCAGCTGGTACCTGACCGTCAAGAGACGCTCGGGGAACGATGAGGCCTTCGCCTGTGACCGGCACGTCTGGGAAAAGAAGCTCCAGGCCTACGAGCTGAAGATGGTGACCGGCGCCTTGAACATCCGCGGCGACGACGTGGTCGCGGTCATGAAGTACATGCAGGCCACCCCCTGGGCATCGGTGGGCGAGCGGCAGGTGGACATCGAAGGCCCGGACCACGCCATCCTCACCATCCGGGCCTGCCCCACACTGGCTGCCCTGGAGAAGGAGGGCACGGGGCGGGAGAAGCTCATCTGCCAGGACCTGACCACGAGCCTGTTCACCAGGATAGCGCACTACTTCAACCCGAAGATGAAGGTCGCCGGCCTGAAGGTGCCTCCCCGGAAGTCCTACGGCGACTGCTCCTGCCAGTGGGAGTTCCGGCTGGACCGATGACCCTCGCTCCCCTGGTGACCAGGGTCACAGCCACATCCGCCGTCGCGCACCATAATCAACGTGGACAGGCGGAAGATGGAGGCTGGGAAGCGATGATAATGATGGGACCAAGAGATGAAGAGTGGCGATCGAGGCTCACGCCTCAGCAGTACGAAGTGACCCGGCGCAAAGGGACAGAGCCCGCATTCACGGGGAAGTACCACGACTTCC
>CALMBS010000191.1 GCA_937860285.1 uncultured Chloroflexota bacterium | reverse complement strand
TACGCTGCCGGCGCCCTGCCCGTCCGGATCGTGGGGACGCCGGACGAGCTGGAGCAGGCCCAGCTGCACGTCCCGCCGAACTCCTGCCCCTTCATGCGCAGCTGCCTGGATGCCGGAATGCGCGGCCTGTACGACTACCTTGACGGGGTGGTCATTCCCACCACCTGTGATGTGGTCTCCGCCATGGACTACTTCTGGGACGAGCACGTCCCCCACCCGCACCGGCCCAACCCGGTAAGGGCCCAGGACACCAGGCCCTTCATCTATCACATCAACTACCCGGAGAAGACCACCGGGCCCGCCTCTCTCCGTTTCTACGAGGCGGTGGTCAGCGAGTTCAGGCAGGATCTGGAACGCACCTTCCATCGCCCCATCACCGACGCCGACCTCTCCCGGGTGGTCGCCGTCTACAATGAGCACCGCCAGCAGATGATGCGGATGTACCAGCTCCGGAAGCGGCGTCCGCCGGCTGTCTCCGGCTACCAGGCCTGGCAGGTGTCCTTCGCCGCCTCGCTGATGCCCCGGGACCAGCACACGGCGCTGCTGCGGGAGCAACTGGACGCCATCGAGAGGGAGGAGCGCAGCGCGCCGGACGGCGTGCGGGTGTACCTGGTGGCCGGGCCGCTGGACCCGGTCGACGCCGAAATCATCCGGATAATCGAGGAGTCCGGCGGGCAGGTGGTGAGCGACGACTCCTGCCACGGAACGCGGTCCTTCTGGAACCCGGTTGAAACTGACCGCCCGCCGCTGGAGGCCATCTGCCGCCGCTCCCTGGCGGTGGCCTGTCCCCGGTCCACGTCCCACGACCGGATCCCGGAGCGCCGCTGGCAGCAGATGAGCGAGAGCGCGAAGGGATACGACGTCGCCGGGGTCATCTTCCACACCCAGAAGTACTGCGACTGCCGTTCGGCCGAGAACCCCCACCTGATGGAGAAGGTCCGCCAGGAGTGGAATGTGCCCGTCCTCCCGCTGGAGGGGGACCACACTCCGGGCGGCGCGGAGCAGATGCGGGAGCGCATCGAGGCCTTCATCGAAATGATCGCAGATTAGGTTGCCATGTGGTCTGCGGGGATTGACATCGGCTCGCACAGCGCCAGGGCCGCCGTCTTCGACGGACAGGCGGTCCGGGCGGCCACCGGCCTGGTGTCCGAGGACGATGCGGATACCGCCGCCCGCAGCGTCCTGGGGCGGGCGCTGGCGGAGATGGGCCTGGGCCAGGAGGCCGTCGAGAGGGTGGTGGCCACGGGGTGGGGCCGGCGCCAGGTCTCATTCGCCCACAGGGCCAGCTCGGAGCTGGTCTGCGCCTCCCGTGGCGCCCGCTGGCTGGTGCCGGCGGCGGGCACCGTGGTGGACATCGGGGCAGAGGGCTGCCGCGCCATGCGGCTCAGGCCCAACGGCGCGGTGGAGGACTCGGCGGAGAACAGCAAGTGCGCCTCTGGGACCGGCGCCTTCATCGAGCTGGCGGCCCTCTACCTGAAGGTGCCGCTGGAGCGCGTCGGGCCCCTGGCGCTGGCCGCCGACGGCAGGGCGGACATCAGCGCCACCTGCGCCGTGTTCGCCGAATCATCCATCATCTCGCAGATCCACCGGGGCGAGCCGGTGGAGAGGATTGCCGCTGGTGT
Organism: uncultured Chloroflexota bacterium; assembly: GCA_937860285.1. Classification (GTDB taxonomy): domain Bacteria; phylum Chloroflexota; class Dehalococcoidia; order UBA2247; family RBG-13-53-26; genus JAFGCL01. Next base: position 1,547 of record CALMBS010000191.1, on the reverse strand, counting down.
GGTGTGGAGCGTGGCCATCCGGGTGACCGATCTCATAAAGCGCGTGGGGGTGGCTGGGCAGCTGGTCCTGGTGGGAGGTGGGGCCCTGAACCCGGCGCTGGTCCGGGCCATCGAGGACATAGCGGGCGTCCGGCCCGTGGTGCCGGAGCAGCCCCAGTTCGCCACCGCCATAGGCGCGGCGCTGGCCGGGCAGTCGCGCGAGGCCGGCCGGCCGGGGCCGCGGGGCAGCGAGGGGGCCTGGTAGCGTGTACGTGGCCGGCATCGACATCGGCTCTTCGACCACCAAGGTGGTGGTGCTCAACGAGCGGGACACCATAGCCTCCCGCATTACGGACACCACGCCCGAGAGCAGCGAGATGGCGGCTTCCATGCTGGCGGAAGCGCTGTCGGGCCGCTCCCTGGGGCCGAAGGACATCTCGTACGTGGTGGCCACCGGCTACGGGCGGGTGAACGTTCCCTTGGCCCACCGGACCGTCACCGAGATCGCCTGCCACGCCAAAGGGGTGCACTCCGTTTTCCCCGGGACGCGGACGGTGCTGGACATGGGAGGCCAGGACTGCAAGGCCATCCGGGTGGACGAGCGGGGCAACCACCAGTCCTTCATAATGAACGACAAGTGCGCTGCGGGGACCGGGCGCTTCCTGGAGGTGATCGCCCGCACCATCGGCGTGCCGCTCGACGAGTTCGGCCCGCTCTCGCTGGAGGCCGGAGACTACCTCAGGATAAGCAGCGTGTGCACCGTCTTTGCCCGCTCGGAGGTGGTCCGCGCGCTGAGAAAGGGCGTCCCCAAGCCGGACATCGCCGCCGGCATCTGCGAGGCCACGGTTGACCGGGTGGTGACCCTGCTGAAGCGGGTGGGGGTGGAGCCGGAGCTGGTCATATCGGGCGGCATCGGCAGGAACACTGGCGTGGTGAAGCGCATCGAGGCCAGGCTGGGGATGCCGGCCAGGATCCCGCCGGAGCCGCAGCTGATGGGGGCCCTGGGGGCAGCGCTGTTCGCCAGGGAGGCCATTGGCGGCTAGCCCCGCGTCACGGGCAGTCACCCCGGCCAGGCGGCAGCCGGCGGAGCAGGTTCTCTGAAGATGAGTGAGACGGAGGTGGCGTATGGCCATGGCGCTTGATGGTATCAGGGTGCTGGACTGGACGCAGTTCCAGGCGGGGCCGGTGGCGGGCATGCTGCTGGGGGACCTGGGGGCCGATGTGATCAAGATAGAGGAGCGCACCGGCGGCGACCTCGGCCGGGGCGTGGTGGCGGCTGCGGGCAAGGGATTCGGCGCGGCGGCACGGAACCCCTACTTCGAGATCGGCAACAGGAACAAGAGGAGCATCACCCTCGACCTGAGGAAGACAAAGGGGAGGGACATCATGTATCGCCTGGCCGAGAAATCGGATGTCTTCCTCCACAACTTCCGGCAGAAGGCGGTAGAGGAGATGGGGCTGCACTACGAGGTGCTCTCCCGTCTTAATCCGCGGCTGGTCTATGCCCAGGTGTCCGGCTGGGGGCCAAACGGGCCGGACAGGGATGACCCGGGGTTCGATCCGGCGGC